>JBDSQB010000005.1 GCA_039930045.1 Chthoniobacterales bacterium
GGCCCGACCACGTTCGGGCTGTTCAGTTGCTCCAAGACCACCAACGAGATGAACTATCTGGCGCAGAAGTTCGCGCGGACGGTGGTGGGCAGCAACAACATCGATAGCTGCAACCGCACCTGACACGCTCCCAGCGTCGTCGGTCTGGCGACGGTCTTTGGAATGGGCGGCGGCACCACCTCCTACCGGGAGATGGAGGAGACGGATCTCGTCATCCTCTGGGGGAGCAATGCCCGCGACGCGCATCCGATTTTCTTCCACCACGTGCTGAAGGGGATCCGCAACGGCGCGAAGCTCTACGTCGTGGATCCGCGGACGAGCTCGTCCGCCCAGTGGGCGGTCCCCGGGAACGGGCACCTGCAGCTCCACGTCGGCACGGACATCCCGCTGGCCAACGCCATGGCCCGGGAGATCCTGGCGGCGGGCCTCGAGAACCGCAGCTTCATCGAGCACGCGACCAGCGGCTTCGCGGAGCTCCGCCGCCACCTCGAGCCCTGGACGCTGGAGCGCGCCGAGGCCGTCACCGGCGTGCCCGCGGCACAGATCCGCGAGCTGGCTCATGCCTACGCCCGCGCCGATCGCGCCGTGATCTGCTGGACGCT
This sequence comes from Chthoniobacterales bacterium, assembly GCA_039930045.1. Classification (NCBI taxonomy): domain Bacteria; kingdom Pseudomonadati; phylum Verrucomicrobiota; class Spartobacteria; order Chthoniobacterales; species Chthoniobacterales bacterium. Next base: position 603 of record JBDSQB010000005.1, read on the forward strand.
CGGCATCACCGAGCACCACAACGCGGTGGACAACGTCCGCGCGCTGATCAATCTCAGCCTGCTCACCGGCCACGTCGGGCGCTACGGCTCCGGCGTCGCCCCCCTGCGCGGACAGAACAACGTCCAGGGCGGTGGCGACATGGGCGCCCTGCCCGACCGGCTGCCCGGCTTCCAGCATGTCGAGAACGACGAGCTGCGGGCGAATTTCGAGCGCGTCTGGGGCGTGCCCGTGCCGCCCCGGCGCGGCTGGCACCTCTCCGACATGTTCGAGGCCATGGAGCGCGGCGAGCTGACGGCCCTCTACGTGATCGGCGAGAACCCGGCCAACTCCGAGGCGGACCAGCACCGCACCATCGAGCGGCTGCGCGGCCTCGAGACCCTGGTGGTGCAGGACATGATCTTCACCGCCACCGCCGAGCTGGCGGACGTGGTGCTGCCGGCGGCCGCCGGCTGGTGCGAATCCGAGGGGACGGTGACCAACAGCGAGCGCCGCGTCCAGCGGGTGCGCCGGGCGGTGCCGCCGCCGCCAGGCGTTCTCGACGATCTCGAGATCCTCTGCGAGCTCGCCCGCCGTATGGGCCGCGACCTCGGCAACCCGACGGCCGAAGAGCTGTGGGACGAGCTGCGCACGCTTTCGCCGGTGCACACCGGCATGTCCTACGCGCGGCTGGAGGCGGAGCAGGGGTTGCAGTGGCCCTGCTACGACGAGTCTCACCCCGGCGAGATGTACCTGCACGGCCGGCTCTGGCAGCGGCCGGTCGTGGGGCCGCGGGCGCCCTTCGCCTGTGCGGATCACTCGCCGCCAGTCGATGAGCTGACCGACGAGTTCCCTCTCCGCCTGACCACCGGCCGGCATCTGGATTCCTACAACACCGGCGTGCAGACCGGCTTCTATGCCTCGCCGAACCGCCGGCCCGCCGGGATCGATCTCCATCCTGAGGACGGCCGGCGGCTGGGCATCGCCGCCGGGGATCTGGTGCGCGTGATCTCGCGCCGCGGCGCGGTGGTCGCCCCGGCGCGCTTCGATGCCGGACTGCGGCCCGGGCTCGCCTTCATGACCCTCCACTTCCCCGAGCAGGTGGCGACCAATGAGTTGACGATCGACGCCGTCGATCCGCTCTCCGGAACCTCGGAGTTCAAGGCGACGGCGGTGCGGATCGAGCCGGTGGGCCAGCCGGCTCTGGTCTAGACGGACGACACGAATGGACCTGCACTTCACCGCTGACGTAGCCGACCCGGAGGAGATGGAGGCCGTCGATCTCTGTCTTGCGGGTCTTTCCGTGGATCTCCCTTCGAACGCCGGCGGCCGCCGGCAGTATCTGATCCCGGTCCTGCACGCTATCCAGGACCGCAAGGGGTGGATCAGCCCGGGGGCGCTCAACTACGCCTGCTTCCGGCTGCAGGTGCCCCCCGCCGAGGCGTTCGGCGTCGCCGATTTCTACGCCCTGTTCCAGACCCGGCCGCACCCGCCGGTGACCGTGCACGTCTGCGACGACATCGCCTGCCGGACGCGCGGGGCCGAGGAGCTCTGCGCCGAGGTCGAGGCGATGCTCGGCCCCCAGGGGGAGAGCCGGGACGGCCACGCCACCTGGCACCGCAGCCCCTGCCTCGGCCTCTGCGAGCGGGCGCCGGCGGCGCTCGTGGTGGCGGCCGGCAGCCCGCCGCGCGACCGCCATGATCGGGACATTGCGCCGGCCACCAGCGGCGACATCCTGACCGCCGTGGTGGGCGCGCCCGTGCCGCAGCCGGACCTCGCGGTCTCCGTGCCGCAGATGGGACAACCGGGCCTGAAGCTGCTCGCCCGCGTCGGCCGGGTGGATCCCACCAGTCTCGACGACTACCGCGCCGCCGGCGGCTTCCACGCCCTGCGCCGCGCCTTCGAGATGGGCCCCGCGGCGGTGGTCAAGGAGGTCGTCGAGGCCAAGCTCGTGGGGCGCGGCGGCGCCGCCTTCCCCACGGGAGTGAAGTGGCAGGGGGCGCGCTCGACGGCGCTGCCGCGCTACCTGATCTGCAACGCCGACGAGTCCGAGCCCGGCACTTTTAAGGATCGCTACATTCTGCATCAAGACCCGCATCAGCTTCTCGAAGGGATGCTCATCTCGTGCTGGGCACTGAATGTTCACCTCGCCTACCTCTACATTCGCGGGGAATTTCCCGAGGCGGCCAAGATTGCGGAAAAGGCCATCGAAGAGGCACGCGCCAAGGGTTTCCTCGGCAAAAACATCCTCGGCACTGGCTTCGACGTGGAGATTTACGTGCATCGCGGCGCGGGTGCTTACATTTGTGGCGAAGAAACCGGCCTCATCGAATCGCTCGAAGGAAAGCGCGCTTACCCGCGCATCAAGCCGCCGTATTTTCCGGCGGTGTTAGGTCTTTATCAGTGCCCGACGATTGTTAACAACGTCGAAACGCTCTGCCACGTGAAGCACATCGTGCGCATGGGCGGCGCGGAATACGCCAAAATCGGTCGCCCCAATAACACTGGAACTCGCATCGTCTGCGTTAGCGGCGACGTGGTGAAGCCGGGTTACTTTGAAATCGAAGTCGGCTCGATCACGTTCGGCGAACTCATCAACGACTTCTGCGGCGGCATGAAACCCGGTCGCAAACTGAAGGGCGTCATCCCCGGTGGCAGCTCAGCGAAGGTTCTTCGCGCAGGCGAAAAATACAAAATCAAAGAAAAAGCCGCCGACGGTTCGATGGTGGACAAAGAGATCGGGCTCGAAGACATCCGGCTCGACTTCGACTCGCTCGCCGCCGTTGGCTCGATGGCCGGCTCGGGCGGCGTGATCGTGATGGACGACACCCGCGACATGGTTTGGGTGCTGAACAACATCAATAATTTCTACGCCCACGAGAGCTGCGGCCAATGCACGCCGTGCCGCGAAGGCAGTCTCTGGATGAAAAAAATCACCGACCGCATCGTCGCTGGTGGTGGCGTGGACACCGATCCCGCGGTGCTGAAAAACGTCGCCGACAACATCGCGGGCAAGACGATTTGCGCGTTTGGCGAGGCGTGCAGTTGGCCGACGCAGAGCTTCCTCGCGAAGTTTCCCGAGGAGTTTTCGACGAAATCGCTCAAGCCGCTTCCACCGCCCATGCCGCCGGAATACACGTCAGAGGAAATCATCGAACACGACCAGATTCCGACCAAGCTCGGCGCTCGTGGAGCGGGTTTGATGGCGGTGGACGCCAGCAAATAACGCCTAACTGGAGGCAGTTTTTCGTCCGAAGTCCAGGGCTTCTCGGACGGTTTCGATCAGCGCTTGCGGACGATACGGTTTCGGCAGAAAAGTAATGCCGTCACTCAGTTCCAGTCCGGATTTCAGTAATTCCTGACTGTAACCGCTCGAATAAATCACTGGCAACTGCGGGTGCGTGAGCCGAATTTTTTCTGCCACATCGCGACCGGATAATTTCCCGGGCATGACCATGTCGGTGAGCAGGAGTCCGATTTGACTCTGGTGTTGTTCCCAGACTTCGAGCGCCTCGGCGCCGGTCGTGGCCTCCAGGACGATGTAACCCAAGTCTTCCAACACGCGCTTGGCGAGAGTGCGGACAAATTCCTCGTCCTCCGCCAGGAGAATCGTCTCTTTTCCACCGCGTAAATCGTCGGCGTTCGAGGCACCCTGGCCTGTCGCCGCCTCGGTCGTCGCCGGGATGAGCACAGTGAAAGTCGTGCCTTTTCCGACTTCGCTTTCGACCTCCATCCAGCCGTTGTGCTGCTGGACGATGCCGTAAACCGTGGCCAGGCCGAGTCCGGTTCCGGAGCCGACTTCCTTCGTCGTGTAAAACGGCTCGAAAATATGGGCGAGATGCTCGGGATCGATCCCGGTGCCTGTGTCGGTGACGCTGAGCCAGACGCTGCGACCGGGTTTGGCCCCAATCTTGAGTTGGGAATGGGCACCGTCGATCACGCAGGTGCCGGTTTTGATGACGATCTGACCGCCACTCGGCATCGCGTCGCGGGCGTTGACCACAAGATTCATGAGCACTTGCTCAATCATCCCGCCATCGGCCTGGACGTTGGGCAGGGCAGGGGCGAGTTCCATTTCAATGGTGACATTTTCGCCGACCATGCGGCGGAGCATTTTTACGATTTCCTCGATGATCGCATTGATGCGAACCGGCTGCGGCTGGAAAAGCTGGCGCCGCGAAAACGTGAGCAACTGGCGAGTCAACTGCGCCGCGCGTTCGCCCGCCATGGCGATCTGGAGGAGCGAATCGCGCTGCGGACCCGAGATGGGGAATTGCATGAGACTCAGCTCGGCGTGGCCGGTGATGACCGTGAGCAGATTATTGAAATCGTGGGCCACACCGCCGGCGAGCTGGCCGATGGCCTCCATTTTTTGAGAGTGCCGAAGCTGGTGTTCGAGCGATTCGTGGTCGCGCTTCAGGAGCGTCTCGCGCTCTTTTTGCCGGTAGCTGTCGCAGAGGACGCCCGCCTGTTGCACGAGCATCTCCATTTGCGATTGCTCTCCTGTGGAATAACCCTCGGGGCGATTGGCCAGCGCAATCATGCCGACGACCTCGGCGCCGCGCAGAATCGGGACGCCGAGATAGGTGTTGAGCGGCGGATGACCCTCTGGCAGGAGATTCGGTTGGCCGGATGCCATCGGCTCGTTGGTGATGAGGACTTTTCCAGAATGAATCACCTCCCCGAAGAGGTTGTCGCACTTGGTGAACGCCAGATAACCTTTTTCGTTGAAGCTGGCCTCCATCATTTGTGTGAACGCCGGCGAGGCTTCGGGGTGGTTCATCATTCCCTCGTGGGCGAGGACGCGGAGTTCCTTGCGATCGTCGGTGAGCACGGCGATAAACCCGTAACTGCTTCGGGTTTGATCCAAGGCACAGCGCAGCAGCCGTCCGAGCGCCTTGCTCCAATCGCCGAGGGCCAGGAACACTTCGAGCGATTCACTGACGGCAGTGAGCAGCTCGGACTTCGTTTGCAGCGCGATCTGCGCCCGGCGGCGTTCGGTGATGTCGCGGTTGACCCCGGTCATGCGCACGGCCCGCCGGTTTTCGCCTTCGCCGGCAAATACCACCCGGCCATGGCAGGCGATCCAGTGGATCGAGCCATCCGGCCAGATCACGCGAAACTCAGTTTTATAGATACCGTCCGCACTTTCGCGGGCTGCCTGGGATTCCATCTGGACGCGTTTCCGGTCGTCGGGATGAATGCATTCGAGGGTGTACTCCGGGTCCGACATCTCCGCCTGCAAGCCAAATTGTTGACGCGCCCGCTGGTCCCAAGTCGTGGTGCGGGTGTCCATCGCCGTGTCCCAAGTGCCGAGTTGGGCGGCATCGAGGGCGATGCGCAGGCGGTCCTCGCTAAGATGCAACTGCGCTGCCCCACTCTTGGAGAGCTCGTAATTTTTCCGGCGCAAGTCCAGTTTCACCATCACCATGCGACTCAGCACCTGCAGCGTCTGCTGTTGCATGGGTGTGAGCGTGCGCGGCTCGTAATCCATCACGCAAATCGTCCCGAGACTGACTCCCTCCGGTGCGACGAGGGGGACTCCGGCGTAGAAACGCATCGGGCGCTGCGCCTTGGTCAGCGGATGATCGCGGAACCGCTCGTCCTCCTGCAGATCGGGAACGATGAACAACTCATCTTGGAGAATCGCATGGGCGCAGAGCGACTCGGCTCGCGGCGTTTTCAGAGGCGAATAATTGACGCGCGACTTAAACCACTGCAGATCTTCGCCCACGAGGCTGATCAAAGCGATCGGAGTGTCGCAAATTTGCGCAGCCATCTGGGTGAGTTCGTCATAGGCCTCCTCCGGCTCGGAATCCATCACAGCATAACTTTGCAACACCTCGAGACGGCGTTTTTCATTGGGGGAAAGCTCGGCTTGCATGAGTTAGAAACCAGAAACTGGGGCAAGATTTGGCAGATCCGGCATCAGGCTTCCAGCAATAGTTTGGAAAAGCAGCAGGTAAAGTGCCGCATATGATGTTCCCGCCCATCTTAATGCAGCGCGACTGGTTAGCGACCCAATCATTTCCAAGGAACCGCGCAAATTCACTTCCCAAATTTCCCCGCATCCGCCATGTTCCACCCGAACTTTTTACAATGAGCACCGCCACCGAAACTGCACCGCCACCCGTGACCCTCCTCAACGTCCAGATCGACGGCGTCTGGCATAAGATCGCCAAGGGCACCCGCGTCATCGAAGCCTGCTCGCAGGCGGGAAAATTCATCCCGCGCTACTGCTACCACCCGAAACTCAGCTCTCCTGGCAACTGCCGCATGTGTCTCGTCGAAATGGGCATGCCGAAGATGACACCCGAGCGCAAAATCGAACTCGGCGAGGACGGTTTCCCGGTCATTAACTGGATTCCGCGTCCGCAAATCTCCTGCGCCCAGGACGTTGCGGAAGGCATGGGAGTTAGAACCGATTCACCGATGGTCCAGGAATGCCGCAAGGGCGTCATGGAATTTCTCCTCATCAACCACCCGCTCGATTGCCCGATCTGCGACCAGGCCGGTGAATGCCGCCTCCAGGAATTTAGCGTGGAATACGGCCAGAGCAGCTCCCGTTTCCTCGAGCACAAAGTCAAAAAACCGAAAAACGTCCAGCTCGGGCCGCGCGTTACCCTCGACGACGAACGCTGCATCCTCTGCTCCCGCTGCATTCGCTTCATGAAAGAAGTCGCGAATGACGACGTCCTCGGCTTCACCGACCGCGGCAGCCACACCACCCTGAGCTGCCATCCCGACAAGGTACTCGACTCGAATTATTCCCTGAACACCGTCGATCTTTGCCCCGTCGGTGCGCTCACCAACACCGATTTTCGCTTCAAAATGCGCGTCTGGTTCCTCAAGGAAACCAAAACTATTGACGTCAATTGCGCCACCGGCTCCAACATCATCATCGGCGCTCGTGAAAACCAGATTTACCGCATCACCCCTCGTGAAAACAACGACGTGAACCAAAACTGGCTGCCCGACAGCCACCGGCTCAACTTCAAATACATTCACCGCGACGACCGTCTGCTCCACCCGCAGACCGTCCAGAAAGGCGCGCTCGCCAACACCACCTGGGCCGACGCCATTTCCACCGCCGCAACGCAGTTGAAGTCGATTGAGTCCGGAAAAATCGCCCTCATCGCCAGTGGCCGCATGACCAACGAAGAACTCTTCCTCGCCAGGCGCCTCGCCGACGCCCTCGGCATCAAAGCCATCGACATCCTGCCGCGCACCGGCGAGCCCGACGGCATCCTCATCGCCGCCGACCGCAACCCGAACACCGCCGGGGCGAAACTCCTCGGCCTCACCGGCGAAAGACCCGGTGCCCGCCTCCAGGCCATCGCCGAGGGCGTGAGATCCAGCGCCATCGAGGGCCTCATCCTCCTCGGGGAAAACGCCGTCGCCATCGGATTGGCAGAATCCGATCTAACTCGACTGAAAACTTTGGTCGTCCTCGACATTTTGCCCAATGCCTCCACGAAACACGCCAGCATCGTGTTGCCAGGGGCCAGTTTCGCCGAGAAACGCGGCTCCATGATCAACGGAAAAAACCGCCTGCAACGCCTCAACCAGGCCATCCAGACCCCCGGCCTCGCCCACGACGATTGGCAAATCCTCCGCGACCTCATTCAGGCGATCACCGGGTATAATGGCATCTACACCATCGAGGAAGTCTTCTCGCAGATGGCATCGAAAGTCCCCGCCTTCACCGGTCGCAGCCTCAGCAAGATCGGCGACCTCGGCGTGCAGCTTTAAAGAAAACGTCTCGGGGCATCGCGCAAGAATGACCCCGAACCGAAATCGATTGAGAGCGCCCGAAAATTGATTCAGAGAGGTCTAAAATCGAGTCAGAGCAGCCTAAAATTGACTGAGAGGGGCCGAAAATTCAGTCAGAGGAGACAAAAATCGACTCAGAGCAGCCTAAAATCGAGTCAGAGGGCGCTAAAATCGAGCCAGAGACGGTGAAAATTGACTGAGAGATGCCAAGGTTTGACTGAGAGGATTTCAAAATTAAGTCAGAGAGACTTAAAATTGACTTAGAGACGCCTAGAATTGACTAAGAGACGCCTCAATTTCGTTCGGAGATCGCTAAATTCGACCAAGAGAGCGTAGTCGCACAGACCCATTAGGGTCGGCCTATCTATAGCGGATCTATTTCCGGTTCGAATCAGGTCCGTAGGACCGGCATGTCCCTGATAACCGGGAAATTCATGCCGCACCTACGGCGCTCATGCGTCTTCTCCAGCGTTGGTTCTATAGATATTAGGCTCCCATGGAGCCATGGGACTCGATGCGTGCGACTTTCGATAGGTTCTCTGATTCGCCTCTAATTCCCCACTTCCGCGAGGTAATGGACCGTCACCGGCAGGGCTACATTGGGACTGAGGCTGGTATGGACGGGGCAGGACATCGCCACCTTTTCCAACGTGCGCTCCGGGTCCGCGGAAAGCGGCAGCGGGAGCCACATCTCCGTCTCCAGCTTCGCGATGCGGCGTGGCGCGACGGCACTCATTTCCTTTTTCACCGTGATCCGCAGCCCGGTGAGATCAATCTTTTTGCGGCGGGCATAAATATCCATCGTCGTCGCCACGCAGGTGCCGAGCGCCGTGGCGATGAGGTCCGTCGGGGAGAAACTTTCGCCTTTTCCCTGGTTATCGACCGGAGCGTCGGTGGTGAGAACAGTGCCCGAGGGCCCGTGTGTCGCGGTGCAATGCAGCCCGCCTTCGTAGGAAATATCGATTTGAACCATGCCCGACAGTCTGACACCCAGCATCCCCAACGCACGCTCTAAAGCGCGAGAGCTGAAAGTAGGGGAGCACACGCGAGTCGCGTGCGCTCCCCGGAGCCTGCTCGCCTCTCGCCCGCCCATGGGAGTTGCGTTTTTCTCAGGCTGAATAAAGTGACCGTCCATTTTGAAGGCGCTGATATTTGATTACGACGGTTTGGTGGTGGATTCCGAATACCCGGAATACCTCTCGTGGAAGGAAGTTTACGCCGGCTACAACGTGGAATTGACCGAGCAGGTCTGGACCTCCGCCGTCGGCTCGGTGAACGCATTTGACCCCAAGTCCACTCTGGAACGCTCCACCGGACTCGCATTCGACTGGGTGGAAATCAACCTCGAGCGCCGCAGAAAACTCACGGAGCGTCAGTTGCGGCAGACAATTCTGCCCGGCGTTCGGGAGCTGATGGAACGGGGTCGCGCCGAGGGCTGGCGCATCGGAGTCGCGAGCAATTCGACTTTCATCTGGGTCGATGAGGGACTGAAGAGGCTCGGGTTGCGCGACTATGTCGAGGCGTTGCGAACGGTCGATCAAGTGACCTCGCCAAAGCCGCACCCGGAGGTGTATCTGCGCGTGCTGGCGGATCTCGGCGCGACGGCAGGCGAGTCGCTGGCGTTTGAGGATTCGCAACCCGGAATCACCGCCGCGAAAGCCGCCGGGCTGACCGTGATCGCCGTTCCATCGGCTCTGACGAGGCACCAGGATTTATCGCTGGCCGACAGGCAGGTGGGGAGTCTGGCGGAGTTTGAGCTGCCTCTGGCGAAACGGAATGGCACGGCGGCTGCTAAATAGAAATCAACCCATTTACACCTTATGCGCTGGTCAATTTTCCTCACTCTCGTTCTCTGTTTCAGTCCGCTGGCCGGCTACGCGGCGGGTGAAAATACGTCGGTCGCCCGGGGCGAGTTGGATCGCAATCTCCTGGCCCGCCTCGTGGTGGAGGAGACGAATCGTTTTCGCATGAGCCAGGGACGGGAGGCGCTGACGATGTGCCCGCCGTTAAACATGGCCGCGCAAGGTCACGCCCAGGCGATGGCCGAGGAGAAGTTTTTTGCCCATCGCAACCCGAATGACGCAGGTCAGAGGACGCTCACCGACCGGATTCGTGGCGTGGGTTTGGAGACGAAGGCGTATGCGGAAAACATCGCGCTGACGTATTCGGTGGATTTCCGCGACATGCAGGCCTGGTCGAAAAGCCGGCACCAAACGCCCGCTCCAGCCGCCCTCGAATACACCTATCGCGCCCTCGCCAAAAGCGTGGTCCAGCAATGGGTTAACTCCCGCGGCCATCGCCAAAACATGCTCGGCAGACCGTATTCCCAGATCGGGCTCGGGTTTGCCACGGCGCAGGATAGCCGCGGGTTTGAGCGGGTCTATTGCGTGCAGACTTTCTGCGCTCCGATCTAGGTCGGACCCATTTGGAATATTGCACGAGGGAGCTTGCCTTGACTGCGGGCGGGTGAAAAAATTACGGGCTCAACTCGTCTCATTTGGCTCCCAAGGTTTATCAATTCACGCTGCCGCGACTCGTCCAAAGCGTCTGCTTTTGGACCGGCTGGACGCTGATCCGGGCCATCCTGCTCTGCTGTGTGCGGGTGCGCCGGGTGGGGAAATTTCCCGCCGATCTGCCCGGTGGATTCATCCTCGCGACGAATCATAACAGCCATCTCGACGCGCATATTTTGGGCGGCCTGATTCCACGCAAAGTGGACTGGCTGTCGCGTGTGGAATTTTTCCAGCATCCGCTCTGGGCTTTTTTGCTGCACGCGGTGAGTGCGATCCCAATCCACCGTCAGGGCGTGCCGGTGCGGGCGATCCGGACGGCGATCCGGACGTTGAAGGCTGGCGGCAACATTGGGATTTGTCCCGAGGGCGAGGTGCGCGATGGCGCGGACAGCGTGATCCATGGCGGCCAACTGAAGAAGGGAGTCGGGTTGTTATCTCGCCGGACCGGTGCGCCCGTGGTGCCCTGCGTGATTTTGGGCGTGCAAGCCCTCTGCCGCGTCGAGCCCTGGCTGCCCGCGCGCCGGGGTGAAGTCTGGATGAATGTGGGGCAGCCGATTTATCCGCGACTCGACTTGCCAGCCAAGGAGGCCCGCGAGGTTCTTTGTCTAGAATTAGAAGCTCAATTTTGCGAATTATACCGCCAAATCTGCCAATGCCATCCGGCCGCCGGGAAATAAATCGTCTCCGCTTCAAATAATTTTTCAAAAAATCTGGCTGAGTCGTTTTCGGCAAACCAGCCGGTTTTCCCTCGTGAAAACGAGTTGGATTCGATTCAGGTAGCCGCCGCCGCAGCGAAGCACGAACATTTTTCGCCCTCATTGCCTTTCTCAAATCTGATGTGGCCTGCCTCCTGCTTTAGAAGACCGTATGGCACAACTTTCAGCCCCCAATACACAGCGCATCACCGTGCGCATCGTTCTTCAGCCCAAGTTTGCTGAGCAGGCCGCGAGCAAGCCGACCATCCTCGTCATTGAGGACGAGCCCGTCCTTCTCTCACTCGCCCGCATGGTGTTGGAAAACTCGGGTTATCACGTTTTGGAAGCGTCGTCCGGCGACGAGGCGCTCGCGCTCTGGAAGCAAAAGAAGGACACCGTCGATCTGGTTTTGACCGACATGATCATGCCTGGCAGCCTCTCCGGCACGCAAGTCGCCCAGATGATGCGCGCGGATAATCCCACTCTCCAGGTGATTTACAGCAGCGGCTACAGCATGGATTCGATGGTCGATTCCACGGGCGATTCCGACCCCAAGTCTTATCTGCCGAAGCCTTACGTGCCCTCGACCTTGATCAAGGCGATCAAGACCAAACTCGAGACGCCCAAATCCTGATTTTCTCCGCGGCGCGTGATAGACTGCGCGCGTGCCTGAAATTCCCTGCCCGACATTCGATCTCGCGAAGACGCTGGAGTCGGGGCAGGTCTTCCACTGGTTTCGCGACGGCGACACATTTTCCGGCCTGATCGGACGCGAACTCGTCACGCTGCGTCAGTCGGGCGACGTCCTCGATATCACTGAAGGTCGCCCGGAAACCGTCGCGCGGTATTTCGCGCTCGATCATCCGCTGCTGGAAATCGAGGGAACTTTTCCGACGGATACCCCGATGACGGCGGCGGTGGAATTTTGTCGCGGACTCCGCATTTTGCGTCAGGAACCGTGGGAATGCCTCGCGACTTTCATCACCTCGGCACTGAAACAAGTGCCGCACATCCGGCAAATCTCGCTCGACCTGCGCCGCCGTTACGGAGAAAAAATCACAGGCGAGTTCCATGCGTATCCAGAGCCCGCCGCCTTGGCGGACGCTGGGGAAGCCGCCCTGCGCGAGTCGCGCCTGGGCTTCCGGGCGAAGAATCTAGCCGGAGCCGCCCGCATGATTGCGGATGGAGAAATCGACTTGGAAAGCCTGCGCTCGCTGCCCACGGCGGAGTTGCGCCGGGAACTGTGCCGATTGCCCGGGGTGGGGGAGAAAGTGGCAAACTGCGTGCTGCTTTTCGCCTACGAACGATTGGAGGCATTTCCCATCGATGTGTGGATCGAGCGCGTTTTGCGGGAGTTGTATTTCGCGAAAAAGCGAAAAGTGACTTCGCAGCGACTGCGCCATTTCTCCGCGACTCACTTCGGGCCGTATGCCGGTTACGCGCAGCAATATCTGTTTCATCACGCCCGGCTGACCATGAAAAAACGTCCATCGAAATGAAAGTCGCCGCTGTCCTCACGCCCGCCGAAATCGACCAATTGCCCAAGTCGGATCTAACTCGAATCACCGCCGTCGTCTTCGATGTTTTGCGGGCGACCTCGACCATGACGACCGCCCTGGAGTCGGGTGCGAGTGCGATCTATCCGGCGAAGGACATCGCCGAGGCGCACGCTTTTCGGGCGAAATATCCGCACGCGCTGCTCGGCGGCGAACGGCATGGGGAGAAAATCGAAGGCTTCGACCTGGGCAATTCTCCCCTCGAATACCGTGACCTCGCGGGCCGGGAAATCATCAGCACCACGACCAACGGCACCATCGCCCTGCGCGCCGTGGCTCATGCGCAAACGGTGATCGCTGGTGCGCTCTTGAATATCCGCGCTGTCGCCAACTATCTGGCGACGCATCCGCCGGAAGAGTTGCTGCTCGTTTGCGCGGGCACGGGTCGCGATTTTGCCATCGAGGACGGACTCGCCGCCGGCGCGCTGCTGAGCGAGCTGACATTCGACTTCCATTCCGATGACGCCGCAAAAATGCTCCTCGCGCTTTGGCGTTCGCACGCCAGCGATCCGTTTGCCGCGCTGGCCGACTCGCGAAACGGGCGCCGCCTGATCGAACGCGGCCGCAGCGCCGAAGTCGAATGGTGCTCGCAAGTAAGCGTTTGCGCAACGGCCGGCATCCTGTCTGGCGAGGCGTTGCGCCCGTGACAAAGCAGTTCGTTTCTGTATCCTGTCGCTCGCATGGAGAAGTCGGCCCACTCGAAAAAAAAGGTGACGCTCGCTGTGCTGGCGTCGATTTTTTTTCATCTGCTGCTGCTCTTCTCTTTCGCATTTTGGATGGAGTTAAAGGCGAATCAGCCGCCGGTCCCGCTGCCGAAGGAAAAACCGGTCGAGCTGACGATTCTGCCCGACGTGGAGCCGACCATCGCCGTCGCTCCCACGCCGCCGCCGGAGCGGGAGACGATTCGCACCGATCAGTTTCAAGACGCCCCGACACCGCCGCCCGATGCCCAGTTTGATTCGGATCGCGACACGGCTGCCGGTGGCAACAAACCCGGTGCCGGTCCCGCGAACATGCCGAACGTCGATGGCCGTGTCGCGGGCGACATGACGTTGCAAGATCAGGACGTCATTTTGGGCAAACCGAGCACATCCAGTTCCTCTTCCCAAGCTGCAAAAGAACCTAACTCGACTCCGCAGCCGACGCCGCCCAAAGCTGAGGCCACGCCGCGTCCGACCGCCACGCCCACGCCCGAGCCGCTGCCGGAAGATGCCATTGCCCTCGGCCGCGCCACGCCGACTCCGGCGGAACTCCCCGCGCCGAAACCTGCCGACAGCGGCGGAGGGCAATATCAGCCCCAAACCCGTGCGACTCGCATCGAGGGCAGTCTTTCCAATCGTGGTCGTCCGTCCATGGCGACGCGTGGAACGCCGCTCGGCCGTTACCTGCGCCAGGTAGAAAACGCCATCGGCTCGCGCTGGTATTTTTACATCAAACGCGACGCCGCCTTCGTCTCTCCGGGCGCGGTGCGGATCATCTTCACGATTGATCGCTCCGGCAAGGCGGGCAACCTGCGCGTCCTCGCCAACACGGCGAACGAAAGTTTTGCATCCACCTGCACGCAATCTATTGTGGATGCCGAGTTTCCGCCGATCCCCGACGAGGTGGCCAGTACTCTTTACACGCAGCGCCTTGAGCTTCCTTTCACCTTCACGATTTACTAGATTTTCCACGGAATGACCACGCACCACTTTCTCGCATTTTCCCTCGAATCGGCCTTTCACCTGGTCAAACAGGGCGGGTTTTTCATGATCCTGCTCATCATTTGCTCGGTCGCGTCATTTGCGGTGATCGGGCTGCGGGCGTTTGCCTTGCGTCGGAGCGCGGTGCTGCCGTCGATCATCGAAAACGAAATCCAGCGCCTGCAACCCGGCGACAATCCGCAGCGCATCTCGCGCTTGGTGAAAGGCGATCCAGCGGCCTTGGCTCGAGTCGCGGTCGTGGCGCTCGATCATTTGAAATGGCCCAAGTCGGAGAACGTCGAGGCCGTGCAAACGCGGGCGCGCCATGAAATCGTCCGGCTCGAAGCGGGCCTCGTCGTGCTGGAAATCGTCGTCGGCATTTCACCCTTACTCGGATTGCTCGGAGCCGTCTCCGGGCTCGTGCATGTGTTTTCCAACATCGGAACCGGCGCCACTTCCACGGGAGATCTGAGTGGCATAGCGTCGGGCATTTCCGAGGCATTGAGCACCACGATTGTCGGTCTCGGGATTGCGGTTCCGAGTCTGGTGGCGTTCTCTTATTTCTCCCGCAAGATCGAAAACATGTCGGTCGAAATGGAGTCGATCATCGCCGAATTGCTCGGGAAATGTTACTCGCAAAAACCCCGGCTCGGTCTCACTGAACCTCGTAAATCTGTCGGACCCACACCCGGTTTGGACGATCCATCATGAGATTCTACGCCCGCAAAAAGCGGATGCCAGTCATCATCATCGTCTCGCTGATCGATATTTTCGCGATCTTGCTGATGTTTTTTATCGTGACGACCACGTTCAAGTCGAAGCAGTCGGAACTCACGATCAACCTGCCCGAATCCAAGCAAGCTCGAGAGGCGGCGAACCCGACCGATCCGCTTCTGCTGGCGATCACTGCCGAGGAAAAGATGCAACTCGACGAGCGGCCCATCGCTTCGCTGCAAGAGCTGACCGCCGCCATTCGTGAGCGGAATCCAAGTCGCCCGCTGGCGTTGCGCGCGGACAAAAAAGCGTCCTTCGGATTCATCCTTAAAGTCATGGACGCCCTCAAGGAAGCTGGGATAAAAAATCTCCCCGCCTTCACTCAAACCCAGGAAAAATAGAAATGGTCCTCCCGATTGTTAAATATGGACATCCCGTGCTCCGCGCCAAAGGCAAGGAAGTCCACGAAGTCACCCCGGCTATCCGCAAGCTGGCGCAGGACATGTTGGAAACGATGGTCGCTGCCGAGGGTGTCGGTCTGGCCGCGCAACAAATCGGGCAGGCAATTCAATTAACCGTTATTGACGTGCATGATTCCGAGGAACGGCCGAGTTCCATGCATATCGCCGGCAAACCGGTGAAACTGGCCGATCACATGCCGTTGGTTTTGCTGAATCCAAAACTGGAATTCACCAAAGAAACCGAGTCGGGCCAGGAAGGCTGCCTCAGTTTTCCAGAGATGAGCGCCAGCATCACGCGTCCCGCCGGAGTGAGCGTGACGGCCAAGGGCTTGGACGGGCAGGAAATCCGTTTTTCGGCGACTGGATTGTTGGCGCGCGCGGTGCAGCACGAGACGGATCATTTGCATGGCGTCCTCTTTATCGACCGGATGTCGTCTGCCAGCCGTGCAAGTCTGGCCGGCAAGCTCAAGCGACTGCAACGCGCCTGAACTGTCACTCTCGCGTCTATTTCTGCGACAACGTGTCGCGGAATCATTCATTTCCTAGGCGACAATGACCCAAAAGGAGAACGATTTCGCCTCTGTGAAAGATTTTTGAACGTCGTGGCATCGCCCTTGCTCTAAGTAACGTAACAGTTAACAACGAACCCGTTATGAAAAACACTCGATCCACCAAAAAAAGCTACTCGCTCGGCGACCTCATCGTAGCCGTCACATCCTGCTCGAAGAACAGCCGCGAAGCTGCCGCTGCCATTTCCGATCTGCTCGAAAGCGGTCGTGTTCGCCTCGCCACCAACGGACGTCGCACACGCTCGAAAGTCTGCTAAGACACAAAATCAGCAAAGACGGTCTTTTGCTGATTTTTTCCTTTCTATGGCTCTGCAGAACCGGGATTCTGCTTGGCTGTGATTGACCGTTATTCCACTTCCCGTATGCGCGACCTCTGGGCTGAGGAGCGCAAATTTTCCTTCTGGCTCGAAATCGAAACCCTTGCTTGTGAGGGTATGGCCGCCATAGGCCAGATTCCCGCTTCCGACGCCGCTGAGATCCGCGCCAAAGGCCGTTTTGATCTCGCGGAGATTCTCGAAATCGAAAAGCGTACTAACCACGACGTCATCGCGTTTCTGGAAAACGTCGCCTCCTATGTCGGGCCATCCGCCCGCTGGATTCATCAGGGGCTGACCTCGTCCGACATTCTCGACACCACGCTCGCGGCTCAGATGCTGCAATCGTGCGATTTTCTCCTCGAAGCGCTAAGCAAACTACGCGTCGTCATCGCCAAACGCGCCCTGGAGTTCAAGGACACTCCGATGATCGGCCGCAGCCACGGCATCCATGCGGAGCCGATTACGTTCGGACTCAAACTCGCGCTGATGCACGATGAATTTGGCCGCTCCATTGAGCGTCTCGAACAAACCCGCGAACGTGTCCGCGTCGGCAAACTCAGCGGTGCCGTCGGCACCCACGCGCACCTCGATCCGCGTGTGGAAACCTATGTTTGCGAAAAAATGGGGCTCAAAGCCGCCACGCTTTCCACCCAAGTCGTCCAACGCGACCGCCACGCCGAGTTCATGACCACGCTTGCGCTGATCGCGTCGAGCATTGACCGTTGGGCCACGGAATTTCGCCATTTGCAGCGCACCGAAGTTCTCGAAGCCGAGGAATATTTCAGCCCCGGTCAGAAGGGCAGTTCCGCCATGCCGCACAAGCGCAACCCGATCACCGGCGAACGTCTTTCCGGTCTCGCCCGCGTCATTCGAGGCAATGCCGTCGCCGCTCTCGAAAACGTAGCCCTCTGGCACGAGCGCGACATTTCCCACAGCAGCGTCGAGCGCATCATCCTGCCCGATTCCTGCAATTTGCTCGACTACATGCTGCTCAAACTCACCTCGCTCGTGGAAAAATTGCTCGTTTATCCCGACAACATGGATCGCAATCTGCGCATCACAAAAGGCCTCTATTTTTCCCAAAGCGTGTTGCTGGAACTGACCAAAAAAGGCCTCGACCGCAAGGCCGCCTACGAAGCCGTGCAACGCGCCGCGATGAAGACCTGGCAGGGAACCGTGAGCCTGCAGGACAACCTCGAAGCCGAGCCCGAGATCAGCCGGGTCATGACGCGTCAGGAAATCGACGACGTCTGCTCGCTCGACCGGCATTTCGCCCACAACGATGCGACTTTCAAAGCATTGGGACTCGAATGAAAGGTATGCGGCACCTCCTCATTCTCGCCTTCGTTTTTCTCGCTGTCCTCGGTGGTTGCAAACGCCAGCCAGCTCCGAAAAAAACTGAGCCAAGTCCGACTCCGATCGCAACTCCCGCTGCAACGCCGACGCCGTCGCCCACGGCCACGCCGACTCCGGTTTCCATCGCGAACAAAGATGCGCGACTCATCGTCCTTTGCTATCACCGCTTTGAGGATCGGCCAAAGGATTCCCTCGCCATCAAGCCCTCGGAATTCGAGGCGCAAATGGCCGAGCTGAAGGCGAATAACATCACCGTCATCGGCATGCAGGATTTTCTCGCCTGGCGTCGCAATGAAAAGGCGATGCCAGTCAAGGCAGCGGTCATCACCATCGACGACGGCTACCTCTCCGGCTACAAAGTCGCCTGGCCCATACTTAAGAAATTTGGCTTCCCATTTACGATGTTCGTTTACACGAACTACATCAAAGGCGGCCCGAACTCTGGCGGACAATCCATGTCGTGGGAGCAGCTCGCGGAAATGCGCGACGCGGGCGTGGACATCCAGAGTCACACCGTTTCTCACGCCGATTTACGGATGAAAAAAGCCCACCCGGCCGACTACGACAAATGGCTCGACTCCGAACTCGGCGACTCCAAGCGCATCATCGAAAACCAGCTCGGCATCCAAGTCAAAGCGCTCGCGTATCCTTACGGATTGCACAATGAAATCGTGCGCGCAGCCGGTCTGAAGGCCGGTTACGAGGCACTCTTCACCGTCTATGGACAAACCATCGGCTGGGGCGTTCCCGCCGAGACGATTGGCAGGTACGCCATTGAATCGACGCACCCGCAGATCTTCGCGACCGCGATCAAATTCCAAGGTGGCCCGGTGCAGGCGGCGACGGCAGATGCTCCCGTGCAGGCCCAGGTTCCATCCATGATCACCGAGCCGCAAAATGGCTCGACCATCAACGAGGCTTTGCCGCTCGTTCGCGCCAATCTCGCCACCATGGGCGAACTTGATCCGACTTCCATCGAAATGTGGATCAGCGGCTTCGGACTCGTCCCGTCGGTTTACGATCCGGCGACGAAAATGGTCAGCTACCAGATTACCCGCAAACTCCACCCGGATTTTTACAAGGTGATCGTTTCCGGCCGCGTGAAGGGCAAAAAAGTCGAAACCCAGTGGAGTTTCACCTACGCGAAGTAGGCTTTAGCCTTCGATGACGTTGATCTCGAGCGGCTCGACTTTGATTCCAGTCTGCTCGAGCCACTGAATCGCCTCGGCGATTTTGGTGCGTTCGCCTTCGACTTCCAATGACATCACGCCCGCATCGTGGCTGACCGAGGCCTGGCGGATATTCGTGATCAAGCCGAAGCGCGTGACCAATTCATAGACGATCGGCTGCGTGACCAG
The DNA here is from genome assembly GCA_039930045.1 of Chthoniobacterales bacterium. Taxonomy (NCBI): domain Bacteria; kingdom Pseudomonadati; phylum Verrucomicrobiota; class Spartobacteria; order Chthoniobacterales; species Chthoniobacterales bacterium. Next base: position 19,574 of record JBDSQB010000005.1, read on the forward strand.
GTCACCCGGGAAATCGAGCCAGAAACGTTTTTTTTCGGTGGCCATAATCTAACCTCCTGCAATCGCGGGAACGATACTGATTTCGTCGCCCTCTTTGACGGCGGTCTCATTTTCCTGGAGAAAACGGATGTCCTCGTCGTTGAGATAGACGTTCACAAAGCGGCGGATTTTTCCAGCCTCGTCGCAGATGCGCTCCTTCAAGCCGGGGAAATTCGACTCCAAGTCGTCGAGCAAAGCCTGCACGGTGGCACCTTCGGCCTGGACGACTTCCTGTTCATTGGTCAGACGGCGAAGGGGTGTGGGAATACGGATGTTAGTGGGCATGTTGAGTGAATTTAGCGGGTGGCGAGTTCTTTGCCAATAAGTTCATCGAACTCGCGGAGTGACGGATTGATGAGGCGCGGTTCGCCGCATTTTCCAATGATGGCTTCCTGAGTTTTGAGGCCGTGGCCGGTGATGCAAAGCACGGCGCTCTCGCTGGCTGGAATCTTGCCGCTGGCGATGAGTTTCTTCGCACAAGCGACAGTCACGCCACCGGCGGTTTCGGCGAAAATACCCGTCATTTCGGCGAGCAGTTTGATGCCCTCGACGACTTCCGCGTCGGTGCAATCCTCGGCGCTGCCTCCAGTTTCCCTCATGGATTTGATCGCGTAATACCCGTCCGCCGGAGTGCCGATGGCGAGGGATTTCACGATGGTGTCGGGCTTCGCCACGGGTTTGACGATGTCGGAATTGATCTTCATTGCCGCCGAGATTGGACCGCAACCCGCCGCCTGCGCGCCGTGAATGGAATACGGCGTTTCGTCGATGATTCCAAGCTGGATGAATTCCTTGTAAGCCTTGTGGATCTTCGTGAGGAGCGAGCCGCTGGCCATTGGCGCGACGGTGTGACGCGGTAATTTCCAGCCGAGTTGCTCAGCGATCTCGAAGCCCATCGACTTCGATCCCTCGGCGTAATAAGGGCGCAAATTCACGTTCACAAAACCCCAGCCGTATTTGCCGGCGATCTCGGAGCATAGGCGGTTCACTTGGTCGTAGGCACCGTGAATGCCGATGACATTGGTGCCGTAAACGAGCGACCCGAGCACTTTTCCCTGCTCCAGATCGGCAGGAATGAGGACGTAACTTTCCAGCCCGGCGGACGCGGCGTTGGCGGCCACGGAGTTGGCCAGATTGCCCGTGGAAGCGCAGGCGACGATCTTGAATCCGAGTTCCTTGGCGCGGCTGAGTGCGACGGAAACCACGCGATCCTTGAAGGACAAGGTCGGATAATTAACGGTGTCGTTCTTGATGTATAACTCCTTGATGCCGAGCGCCTTGGCGAGACGCGGCGCGGAAACGAGCGGCGTAAACCCCACTTGTTCGCCGACAGTCGGGAGCCCGTCAATCGGGAGCAACTCCCGGTAGCGCCACATGGATTGCGGGCGAGATTCAATGACTTGCCGGTTGAGGACTTTGCCGATTGCCTCGTAGTCGTAAGCGGCTTCGAGCGGGCCGAAATCGTATTCGCAAATGTGGATTGCCTGCTTCGGATAAAGCCGTCCGCACTCGCGACATTTCAGGTTGGAGAAATAAGATGTGGTTTCCATGGAATTCGTATTTTCACCTCATCGAGAGCGACCCCGGCAGCGCGAGAATTCGAGAGACGATGAGACGAAAAAACCGGAAAGTTTCGCAACGGAAAGTCTTGGCAGACAGGCGGACTAGGATTTTTCCCTCATCTTCTCCCGGAAAACTTACGTTCACCGGAACTGGATTTGGCACCCGGTCCTTTTCTCCTGAAATAAATCAGAAAATCAGCGGTTGCCGTGACTTCATCGGGCCAGTCCCTCAGTCACTCTGGATAAGAGTTGCGTGGACCATAATGCAAAGCTCCGGCGCGTCAAAATTTATTTCCGCGAGCGGACCTTCAATTCAATGGCTGCCGTTCTTCGGGTTCGAAAACAATCCGTCGCTCATCAGGGCGAGAGATTTTTGCAGGCGCGAAATATCCACGGGTTTCGTCAGGTGATCGGCAAAACCAGCCTCGCGGCTGCGTTCGATGTCCTCGGGCATGCCGTAACCGCTGAGCGCGATCCCCGCAACGGGACGTCCGGAGGCAGATTCGAGAAACGGCGGCATGAGGTCGAGACCACGGCCGTCGGGGAGTCCGATGTCACTCACGAGCACATCGAACTCAGACTCTCGCATGGTTTTTAGAGCCTGAGCGACCGTCTCGGCGGCTTGGACTTGATGGCCGCGCTTGACCAGGAGTCGTTTCAAAATCATCGCCGTGTCACCGTGATCCTCGACGAGGAGAATCCGCAAGGGAGCCGCCGCTTGGGTCGGGGTGGGGGAGTCGGTTTTGAGCGGAGTTTGAGCCGAATGGGAGAGGGGAAGTTGCACCGTGAACAGGCTGCCCGTATTTTCGCCGCTGCTGCTCGCCTCAATGGTGCCGCCGTGCATTTCAGCGAGCGCACGGCAGATTGCCAGACCTAGGCCGAGACCTTGGGATTGATTGCCGTGAACTTGCTCGAAGGCGTCGAAAATTTTCCCCACGCGATCCTCCGAAATACCGATGCCGGAATCTTGGAACGAGACACGGATGGTGCCCTGACTCGCCTCTGTGGTGAGATGAATGGTGCCGCCGGCGGGGGTGAATTTGATGGCGTTGTTGATCAGGTTCCAAAAAATCTGCTGCAAGCGCGCCGGATCGGCCTGCAACCGGGTGTCGCTCGCATTGAAATCGATCTGGAGCGTGAGCTCGCGCAGCTTGATCTCGGGTTCGCAAATTTGCACCGCGCGGCGCAGGAGATCGTGAACCTCGACGTCCTCCATGTGGAGTTGGAGCTTGCCATTGCGAATGCGGGCGAGATCGAGCAAATCGTCGATCAACCGCGCCTCGAGCTGCACATTGCGCCGAATGGTTTCAATCATTTCGCGGATGTTTGGCGGGCAGCCTTCCTCCTCGATCAAGGCGACTGCGTGCAGAACAGGCGAGAGCGGCGTCCGCAGCTCATGGGAAAGCATCGCGAGAAAACGATCCTTCGCGCTGTTGGCGGCCTCGGCCTCGGCCCGGGCAGCCTCGGCGTCGATGCGCCGGGCGCGGTCGTCGGCATTTTTGAGAAGCTCCTCGTTCTTGATCGCAAGTTCCTCGTTGGCGGCGACGAGCGCGGTGGTTTTGCGAAAAAGATCCACGAAAACGCCGATCTTCGAGCGCACAATCGCAGGGTTCACCGGCTTGGTAATGTAATCCACCGCACCCGCGCCGTAGCCGAGAACGATGTGCTCGTCCTCGTAATAATGCGCCGTGAGAAACAGAATCGGGATGTGCTGCGTTTTCTTTCGCTGCTTGATGAGCTGGGCGAGTTCGATGCCGCTCATGTCGGGCATTTTTACGTCCATTACGATGGCTGCGCACTCCTCGTTCATCAGCGTCATCAGCGTCTCGTCGGCAGTCGTCGCCTTGATCAACCGATATTCTGGAGAATCCAGAATCGTCTCCAGAACCATCAGGTTCTTGAGGTCATCATCGACGAGAAGAATGTTTACAGGGCTGGCCATCGCGGAAATTAACGATGGAGCCAGACGCGCAGCAGCGAGAGGAGCTGGTCGGTATTCACCGGCTTGGCGATGTAATCGCTGGCCCCGGCTTCGAGGCATTTCTCGCGGTCGCCCTTCATCGCTTTGGCGGTGAGCGCAAGGATCGGCAGCGTGCGGAACGTAGCGTTGTTGCGGATTTCTTTCATCGTTTGATAGCCGTCCATTTCGGGCATCATAATGTCCATCAGCACGATGGAAAGATCGGGCGTGCTCTCGATGATTTCGATGGCCTGGCGGCCATTTGTGGCACTGAGAATTTCCATTTCCTGATTTTCCAATACGATGGACAACGCGAAAATATTGCGCGCGTCGTCGTCCACGATCAAGACCTTGCGGCTATGCAGGACTTCGTTGGATTGATGGAGCTGGTTGATCATTTTCTGCTTCGACTCGGGGAGATCCGAGATAATCCGATGCAGGAAGAGTGCCGTCTCATCCAACAATCTTTCAGGAGACTGCACATCTTTCAAAACCACGCTCTTGGCCATGGTCTTGAGATGCTTTTCCTCGTTCGGCGACAGGTCTTTGCCGGTGAAAACAACGATCGGCACCTCGCGCAGCGACGGCTCCTCCTGGATGCGGTCGAGGAGTTCAAACCCGCTCATGTCGGGCAGGCGCAAGTCGAGAACGGCGCAATCGATCGGCATGTCGAGCAGCGCCGCCATGGCCTCGCCGCCGGTGCTCACCGTCGTGATCTCGATGTCGTCGTGACCGAGTAATTCGACGATGCTTTGACGCTCCAGATCGTTGTCCTCGACGACGAGCAGACGCTTCGTGCGCGGCGCGGAAAACGTCTTGATGCGGTCGAAGGCCATGTCCAGATCGTCGGTCGTCGCGGGCTTCACCATGTAGGAAAACGCGCCGCGCGAGAGGCCGTGCTGGCGCTCCTCGTCGAGCGAAATGATTTGCACGGGAATGTGGCGCGTCATGGAGTCGAGTTTGAGGTTATTCAGCACCGTCCAGCCGAGCATGTCGGGCAGGAAAATATCCAAAGTGATCGCCGTCGGTTGATATTGACGTGCCAAAGTGAGCGCTTGCTGGCCGCGCGTGGCCACGATTCCCTTGAAGCCTTTTTCACGGGCGAGTCCGAGCAAAACGCGGGCATAATGCGGGTCGTCCTCGACGATGAGCAGCGTCGTGTCGCCGTCGATCACCATGTCGCGGTCGTCCACAATCTGATCCTCGCGAGGAACTGGCAGCGCGCTCAAAGTGATGGTCGAAGTGTTGCCATCGACCGATTGCTGGAGCGAAGGCGTGACCGCCTGCGTCGTGGGCCCGGTGAAGTGCAGCGGCAGATAAAGCGTAAACGTGCTGCCTTCGCCGGCGGTGCTGGTCAGGCGGATTTCTCCACCCAAAAGTGCGGCGAGTTCGCGGGAAATGGCCAGACCCAGACCGGTGCCGCCGTATTTGCGCGACGTGCCCGCGTCGGCTTGCTGGAAGGCCTCGAAAATCAGTCGCTGCTTCTCCGGCGCGATGCCGATGCCGGTGTCGGTGATCGCCAAGCTGATCACGTTTGGAGTGCGCTTGAGCACCGGATGATCCGTGCTCCAGCCCTCGGCAACAGGGGCAACTTTGATTCCGACGCGGCCATGCGAGGTGAACTTGAAGGCGTTCGAAAGCAGGTTCTTGATGATCTGCTGCAACCGCTTCCAGTCCGTCGTAAAATGCCGCGGCAGAGTCGGATCAAACTCGACTTGGAACGGCAGGTTTTTGTTGTCCGCAATGTGCCGGAAGTTGCGTTCGACTGAGTCTTTCAACGCGCTGAAAGTGATCTCCTCCGCCTCGACCGAGACCGTGCCCGACTCGATTTTCGACAAATCGAGAATGTCGTTGATCAGGTTGAGCAAATCGGAACCCGCCGAGTGAATGTTGCGGGCGAAATCGACCTGCTTGTCGTTGAGATTGCCCGAGTTGTTCTCGGAAAGTTGCTGGCCCAAAATCAGGATCGAATTCAGCGGCGTGCGCAATTCGTGGGACATGTTTGCAAGGAACTCCGACTTGTATTTCGACGTGAGCGCCAGCTCGGCGGCCTTGTCTTCGAGCGCGCGTCGGGCCTGCTCGATTTCCTTGTTTTTGCGCTCCACCTCGACGTTTTGCTCGGCGAGCTGCTGGGCTTTTTGCTCGAGTTCCTCGTTGGTCTGCTGGAGTTCCTTCTGACCCGACTGCAACTCGGCTGTGAGCTGCTGGCTCTGCTGGAGCAGACCCTCCGTGCGCATCGTGGCTTCGATTGTATTCAACACGACGCCGATGGATTGCGTGAGTTGTTCGAGGAAATTCAAGTGCGCGTCGGTGAAGATCTGGAGCGAGGCGAGTTCGATCACAGCCTTGGTTTCGCCCTCGAAAAGCACGGGCAAAACGACGATGTTCACCGGGATCGCCTGGCCGAGGCTCGATTGCACCGGCGTGTAATTGAGCGGGACATTGCTGATGAGAATCCGCTGACGTTCCAAGGCGCATTGGCCGACCAAACCCTCGCCCATCATGAGGTGTGTGACCTGGTTCTTGGGCGTGGCAAAACCGGCCAGCAAATGCAGTCCGCCCTCGCCCTCGGCGGAAGTCTGATACATCGCGCCCTGATGTGCCGAAACGAGCGGCGCAACCTCGGAGAGCAGCATCTGACCCACCGTGAAAAGGTCGCGCTGACCCTGCAACATGCGGGTAAATTTCGCGACGTTCGTCTTCAGCCAATCCTGCTCCTGGTTGCTCTCCGTGGTCTCGCGGAGGTTGTTGATCATCGTGTTGATGTTGTCCTTCAACTCGGCGACCTCGCCACGAGTTTCGACCTGGATGGAGCGGGTCAAATCGCCCTTTGTCACCGCGGTGGCAACCTCCGCAATGGCTCGGACCTGCGTGGTCAAGTTGGCCGCCAGCAGGTTGACGTTTCCGGTCAAATCCTTCCACGTTCCGGCGGCGCCGGGGACGTTCGCCTGGCCGCCGAGACGGCCTTCGACGCCGACCTCGCGGGCGACGTTCGTCACCTGATCGGCAAACGTCGCGAGCGTGTCGGTCATGTTATTGATCGTCTCTGCGAGCGCGGCGACTTCGCCCTTGGCCTGCACGGTGAGTTTCTGGCGCAGGTTTCCGTCGGCGACGGCTGTCACGACTTTCACAATACCGCGGACCTGATCCGTCAGGTTGGCCGCCATGACGTTCACGGAATCGGTGAGATCTTTCCACGTTCCGGCGACACCCGAAACTTGGGCCTGACCGCCCAATTTTCCCTCAGTGCCGACTTCGCGGGCAACGCGCGTGACCTCGGCGGCGAAGGCGTTGAGCTGATCGACCATCGTGTTGATGGTGTTTTTCAACTCCAAGATTTCTCCCTTCACGTCCACCGTGATCTTGCGGGACAAATCGCCTCGCGCCACGGCAGTCGTCACCTCGGCGATGTTGCGAACCTGGGCGGTCAAGTTGCCACCCATCGCGTTCACGGAGTCGGTCAAATCCTTCCACGTTCCGGCGACACCGGGCACGACCGCCTGCACGCCGAGACGACCTTCGGTGCCGACTTCGCGGGCGACGCGGGTGACTTCCGACGCAAACGAGCGCAATTGCTCGACCATGGTGTTGATCGTTTCCTTGAGCTGCAAAATCTCGCCGCGCACGTCCACCGTGATCTTGCGGGAAAGGTCTCCGTTCGCCACGGCGATGGTCACCTCGGCGATGTTTCGCACCTGCGCCGTGAGGTTCGATGCCATGGAATTGACGTTGTCGGTCAAATCTTTCCATGTGCCTGCAACTCCGCCCACTTCGGCTTGGCCGCCCAGTTTTCCCTCGGTGCCGACCTCGCGGGCGACGCGGGTGACTTCCGACGCAAACGAACTCAACTGATCGACCATGGTGTTCATGGTTTCTTTGAGCTGCAAAATTTCCCCTTGGACTTCCACGGTAATCTTGCGGGACAAATCGCCGCGCGCAATCGCCGTCGCCACGTCGGAAATGTTGCGCACCTGGCCCGTCAAGTTAAAGGCCATGGAGTTGACGTTGTCGGTGAGATCTTTCCACGTGCCTGCAACTCCGGGCACTTGCGCCTGGCCGCCCAGTTTACCCTCGGTGCCGACTTCGCGGGCGACGCGGCTGACTTCCGCCGCGAACGAACGGAGCTGATCGACCATGGTGTTGATCGTTTCCTTGAGTTCGAGAATTTCCCCGCGCACGTCCACGGTGATTTTTTTGGACAAATCGCCGCTCGCGACGGCAATCGTCACCTCGGCAATGTTGCGCACCTGGCCCGTGAGGTTCGACGCCATGGAGTTGACGTTGTCGGTTAAATCTTTCCATGTGCCTGCAACTCCGCCCACCTCGGCTTGGCCGCCCAATTTTCCCTCAGTGCCGACTTCGCGGGCGACGCGGGAAACCTCGGACGCGAAGGCGTTGAGCTGATCGACCATCGTATTAATGGTGTCCTTGAGTTCCAAGATTTCGCCCTTCGCATCGACCGTGATCTTGCGGGACAAATCGCCGCGCGCCACGGCGGTGGTGACGCCGGCGATGTTGCGAACCTGCGCGGTGAGGTTGTTCGCCATCGAGTTCACGTTGTCGGTGAGATCTTTCCAAGTCCCGGCGACGCCTTGCACCTCGGCCTGGCCGCCGAGCTTGCCCTCAGTGCCGACCTCGCGGGCGACGCGCGTGACCTCGGATGCGAAGCCGTTGAGCTGATCGACCATGGTGTTCATGGTTTCCTTGAGCTGCAAAATTTCGCCCTTCACATCGACCGTGATCTTGGACGACAAATCGCCTTTCGCGATGGCGGTTGCCACGTCGGCGATGTTGCGGACCTGCGCTGTCAAGTTGGATGCCATGGAGTTGACGTTGTCGGTCAAATCCTTCCACGTTCCACCGACGCCCCGAACCTGCGCCTGGCCACCGAGCTTCCCTTCGGTGCCGACTTCACGAGCCACACGCGTCACTTCGGAGGCGAAGCCGTTGAGCTGATCGACCATCGTGTTGATGGTGTTTTTCAGTTCCAAAATCTCGCCCTTCACGTCCACCGTGATCTTTTTGGACAAATCTCCATTCGCCACCGCCGTCGCCACGTCCGCAATGTTACGAACCTGAGCCGTGAGGTTCGACGCCATGGAATTCACGTTGTCCGTTAAATCCTTCCAGGTTCCCGCCACGCCGCCAACCTCGGCCTGACCGCCCAACTCGCCTTCCGTTCCGACTTCGCGAGCCACGCGGCTGACCTCAGAAGCAAAGGCGTTGAGTCGATCAACCATCGTATTGATGGTGTTTTTCAGCTCCAAAATCTCACCTTTAACGTCCACCGTGATCTTGCGGGACAAATCTCCCTTCGCGATAGCCGTCGCCACGTCGGCGATGTTTCGCACCTGCGCCGTGAGGTTGTTCGCCATGAAGTTCACGTTGTCGGTGAGATCTTTCCAAGTCCCGGCCACGCCACGGACTTGTGCCTGACCGCCCAATTTTCCCTCGGTGCCGACTTCGCGGGCGACGCGCGTGACCTCGGCCGCGAAGCCATTGAGCTGATCGACCATGGTGTTCATGGTGTTTTTCAGCTCCAAAATCTCACCTTTGACTTCCACCGTAATCTTCGATGACAAATCGCCTTTCGCGATGGCTGTCGCGACGTCGGCGATGTTGCGGACCTGTCCGGTTAAATTGGACGCCATCGAGTTCACGTTGTCCGTGAGATCCTTCCACGTTCCGCCGACTCCGGGCACGATCGCCTGGCCGCCGAGCTTGCCCTCTGTCCCGACTTCACGGGCGACGCGCGTGACTTCGGACGCGAACGCATTCAGCTGATCGACCATCGTATTGATGGTGTCCTTCAAATTCAAAATCTCGCCCTTCACGTCCACCGTGATCTTGCGGGACAAATCGCCGCGCGCCACGGCAGTCGTCACGTCGGCGATGTTGCGAACCTGACCAGTCAAGTTCGACGCCATGGAATTCACCGAATCCGTCAAATCTTTCCACGTTCCCGCGACGCCCGACACAGCGGCCTGACCGCCCAATTTTCCCTCAGTGCCGACCTCGCGGGCGACGCGCGTGACCTCGGACGAAAACGCGTTGAGCTGATCGACCATCGTGTTGATCGTTTCTTTCAACTCCAGGATTTCGCCCTTCACATCCACCGTGATTTTGCGGGACAAATCGCCGCGCGCCACAGCCGTCGTCACGGCGGCAATGTTGCGCACCTGCGCCGTCAGGTTCGACGCCATCGCGTTCACGGAATCGGTCAAATCCTTCCACGTTCCTGCGACGCCAGGCACGACGGCCTGACCGCCCAGTCGGCCTTCCGTTCCCACTTCGCGGGCGACGCGCGTGACTTCCGACGCGAACGAACGCAACTGCTCGACCATCGTGTTGATGGCTTCTTTCAACTGCAAAATTTCTCCGCGTACATCGACGGTGATCTTTTTGGAAAGATCCCCGTTCGCCACGGCCAGCGTCACATCGACGATGTTGCGGACCTGTGCCGTGAGGTTGCCGGCCATCTGGTTGACCGACTCCGTGAGGTCCTTCCAGACGCCGGACGCTCCCTTCACCTGCGCCTGACCGCCGAGCTTACCCTCGGTGCCGACTTCGCGGGCGACGCGGGTCACTTCCGAGGTGAAAACGGAGAGCTGGTCGATCATTCGGTTCACCAACCGGGCCGAATGCAAAAACTCGCCTTCCAGTGCGCGGCCATCTGCCTCCAGCGCCATCGCCTGGCCGAGATCTCCCTTCGCCACAGCGCCGATTGCGCGGGTTACATCCGTCGTCGGACGCACCAGATCTTCCATCAACCCATTCAGCGCATCGACTTCCACCGCCCACTCGCCGACGAGGCCCGATACACGCATGCGCTGGTTCAGTTTGCCCTCTTTGCCGACGACCCGGGCCACTCGGGCGGTCTCGCTCACGCGGCGCTCGTTAATGCTCAGAATGTCGTTGAAAGTATCCGCAATCTTGCCGTGCACACCCGTCCAGCCGGAGGGAAGTTTCTTGGAAAAATTTCCCGCGCGAAACGCCAGCATCGCCTCCAGAATCTCCAACGCCAGATCCGAGTCGCTCGGCTGCGCGATCCCAGTTTGAGTGTTATCCAACTCGGCTCCGTTCAGCAGTGCGGCGTCGCCATACAGCGTTTCGCCGAGTGGCGCGGGGTCCGCAGGAGTTTCGAGGATGATTTCAGGTCGCGCTTTGGGGGTTTTGGTGGCTTTCATGGAATCAGAGGCAATCGGCAAATTACATTCGACGGTAAGGAAAACGCACGGCCTGGTGTCATTCGCTTAATTTATCGGGATATTATCTGACGAAGTTATCGGGTCAAGGCACTCACCCGGTCTTAAAATTTTCTACATCCACAAGCCCGTATCCGAGCGATAACGGCCTGCAACGCAGCGGACTTTGCGTGCCCTGCAAATTACACCCTTTATTTCTTGCCAACCACGTGACCGACGAAGGATTACCCGCTCCAGTAAGGCAGTTGATCGAGCGGCATCTCACTTCCATCGAGCAGATGGAGATTTTGCTCTTGCTTGCGAAAAATCCAGAAGTCAGCTTCACCGTGCAAAGCGTCTATGATGTGATCTTGAGCACGAAACTTTCCGTCGCCGCGTGGCTGGAGTATTTTGTGCAGGAACAAATCGTCCAGCGCACCGATGAAACTCCCGCCCGTTATCAATTTGCACCGAATCGAATGGAACTCCGCCCAGCCATCGAGGCGCTCGTCGAATCCTATCAAGCCCGGCCCGTGCGCGTGATCGAGGCCATCTATCAACGTTGCTCCACGGAGGGCGATCCGGCGCGCATGTTTGCCGCAGCTTTTCGCCTGAGGAAATCGTAATATGGGACCCGCCGTTTACATTCTCAGCACCTTGAGTTGCATCCTGATCTCCGCGCTTCTCCTGCGAGGCTACCTGGCCTCGCGACGTCGTTTGCTCTTCTGGAGCATGCTCTGCTTTGGCATCCTCGCCATCGCCAACTGCCTGCTCGTGCTCGATTTTCTGATTTTTCCCAACGTGGATCTGGGCTCGTACCGGAGTGTGGTTACTCTGGTCGCGCTCGTCGTCCTGCTTTACGGGCTGGTCTTTGAATCCGAATAAAACCGATGACGCTCCACTCCTTTCTCGCGCTCCAGGTGACGACCGTTACGCCGGACTTTCTGTCGGGTGCCATCGCGATGGCCTGCCTGGTGGTGGCGGCGTTTTTTCTGCGCTTCTGGCAGAAGACGCGCGACCGGCTGTTTCTTTTTTTCAGCATGGCGTTTCTGCTGCTCATGCTGGAGCGGATTTTGCGGTCGTTTTGCCAGATGGGAAACGAACTCGCGCCCTTCGTTTACTCGGTGCGCCTGGTGGCGTTTCTCCTGCTCATCATCGCGATCATCGATAAGAACCGCCGCGCCTGAGAGGTCGTTTTTTCACATCCGCCCTTGTCTTTTTCGGGGCGGGCCGCGATGGGGAAACGATGCACGCCACCTTGTTGCAAGATCTGGCCGTGGTCATGGTCGTTGCGGCTTTTGTCACCGTCCTTTTCCGCCGCCTGAAGCAGCCCGTTGTCCTCGGTTACATTCTAGCCGGGCTCATCGTCGGACCGCACACGCCTCCGTTTCCACTCATTCAGGATCGGGCCACCATTGAGACGCTCTCCGAGCTGGGCGTGGTCTTTCTGATGTTCGCCCTCGGGCTGGAGTTCAGTCTGCGTAAACTCAAGAAAGTCGGCATGACCGCCCTCATTGCGGCCTCGCTGGAAATCCTCGTGATGGTTCTCGCCGGCTACGAACTCGGCCGGTTCTTCGGCTGGAGCCTGATGAACAGCGTCTTCCTGGGCGCGATTCTCTCCATTTCCTCGACCACGATCATCATCAAGGCCCTCGAGGAACTCGGCAAAACTCGTGAGCATTTTGCGCAGCTCATCCTCGGCATTCTCATCGTCGAGGACATCCTCGCCATCGTCATGATCGCGCTCCTTTCCGGCTTTGCGACGACCGGCTCGCTGGCTCCGGGCGACATCGCGATCACGATGCTGCGGCTGAGCGCGTTTCTGGGAACGCTCCTCGTCCTCGGGTTGATCATCGTCCCGCGATTGCTCGATTATGTCGCGCGTTTCAAGAGCAACGAAATGCTTCTCATCACCGTGCTCGGCCTCTGTTTTGGCGTCTCGCTGATTGCAGTCAAACTCGGCTACAGCGTCGCGCTCGGGGCGTTCTTGATCGGCGCGATCATCGCCGAGGCGCGGCAAATCGTCCGCATCGAGAACCTCATGCACCCGATCCGCGACATGTTTAGCGCGGTCTTTTTCGTTTCCATCGGACTCCTCATCGACCCTGCGCTGCTGGTGAAATACATCGTGCCGATCCTCGTCATTTCCGTCGTCGTGATTGTGGGAAAAGTGCTCGCCTGCTCCTTCGGCAGCTTCATCGCGGGCAACGACCGACGCTCCTCCCTCCAGGTCGGCATGGGACTCGCCCAGATCGGGGAGTTTTCCTTCATCATCGCCACGCTCGGGCTCACGCTCCGGGTCACGAGCGATTTTCTTTACCCGATCGCCGTCGCCGTCTCCGTGCTCACCACGCTGGCCACGCCGTATCTCGTAAAAAGCTCCGACGCCGTCGCGCAACTCATGGAGCGCATTCTGCCTCGGCCCTTGCTCGATTCCCTCGATACTTACACGCGCTGGGTCGGCCAGCGCAGCGGTGGAACGGACTCGCCCGCCGTTCGCCTTCTGCGCCGCTGGGCCTGGCAGATCGGGATCAATCTCCTGCTCGTCACCGCCATCTTTCTCGGAGCCGTTTACCTGCGGCCCAAGGTGTTTGTGCGCTGGCCTGACGTGCCCGGCGGCATCGAGGGATTGAAAGCCTTTCTCTGGCTCGGCGCCATGCTGCTCGCGCTCCCGCTTTTCATCGCCGTCATTCGTAAACTCCAGGCCGCGGCCATGCTCATCAGCGAGATCACCGTCCATCGCGATGCCGCCGGGGAACGCACCGAGGCGTTGCGCGCGATCATCGTGAGCGTTGTAATGATCGCCGGCAGCCTCGCTTTGATCCTGATCGTGCTCCTTCTCAGCTCGACGATTTTACCCTCTTGGAAAATGCTGATCGCGCTCGGCCTGCTGCTCGTCGCCGCCTTCATTCTCCTGCGCCGCCCGTTCATCCGCCTCTACGCCGGTGCGCAATTTGCCCTTCAGACCACCCTTTCCCAACCCGAAGTCGCGCGTCAGGCCGCCCCGCTGCCGCCACTCCTCAGCGAGGCCAGCCTGCGCACCGTTTCCATTCCCACGGGCTCGCCAGCCATCGGGAAACTGATTGCCGAACTCCAGATTCGCAGTCAGACCGGGGCGAGCATCGTCGGCATCGAACGCGAAAATGGCAGCGTGCTCAACCCCGGTCCCGACGAGGAATTGCACCCCGGCGACCGCCTCATTTTTCTCGGTCATCCGCACCAGCTCGCCGCCGCCGAGGGGCTCATCGCGCCAATTGCGATCTAACTCAATTTTTTTCATTCCCCGGCACGCCCGAAATGCGCGCCGCGTTCGATGAAAAAGTATGAGCGACGATCCCAAGGGCGACATCCCCACGCGCACCGAAAAAGAAAACATGGACGAGCCGCAGGAGGAATTTATCTCGTCCGAGCCGCCGTCCGCCACGCATCCCAATCCGGAGAAAGATCCCGACGATTGGACCACGGGCGACGAGCCGATGACCGGACCCCAAATGTCCTATCTGAAAACCCTTTCCCAGGAAGCGGGGGAGGAGTTTGACGAGACTCTCACCAAAGCCAACGCCTCCAAACGGATCGAGGAGCTTCAGCACAAAACCGGTCGCGGCCAGAAGGAATGATTTCTCTAATAACCACCTAACTCGACTCATTATGAACTCCCCCAAATCTAAAAAATCCAGTTCACCCTCCGAAATCGCTGGCTCCATCGGCAGCGCCGTCGGTGGAATCGTTGGCGCTGCAGCCGGAACCATCGCCAGCGGCGTCGCCCAGATCGCCAGCCAGGTGATGCCCAAAGGCGGTCTCGCCGAAAACGTGCCCAGCGAAGTCGCCGTCAGCGCCTCCGTCACGATGCCTCCGACAGACGAGGAAATCGGCCGCCGCGCCTACGAAATTTATCTTTCGGAAGGCTGCCCCGAAGGCCGTTCGCACGAGCATTGGCTGCAGGCCGAGCGCGAGTTGAGCCAGGCTTCCGGCTCATAAATTTCTCGATCCGGCCGATCCTTTGCGGCAGCTTGGGCGGACTTTGAATCCGCTCTCGTTCATTCTCGCCGTCCTCTTTTTCGGGTTCCTCACGAGCGAGGCACAAACGCTCAAGCTCCTCGGACGCGCCGTTTTGCCGCACAAAATGCCCGTCGGCAAAACCCTCCTCGGCGGCCTCTCCGGCATTTCCTACGATCCGACTTCCAAAGCACTCTGGGCCGTCTCCGACGATTCCTCCTACGCCGGCGGTGCTCCCCGGATTTACCAGATTTCACTCCAACTCGGCGACACCTTGCAGCCGCAAATCGTGCGCGCGCTCATCCTGCTCGATGAAACCGGCCAGCCGTTCTCCGTCGCCGATTGCGAGGGCATCGCCTGCACCGGGCGCGACTCCGTCTGGGTGAGCAGCGAAGGCCGGGCCGGGGCCAAAGGTGCGCCGCCTTGGATCAAGCTTTTCTCGCTGAAAACCGGACGCGTCATCCGCACGCTGCCGCTCCCTGCGGTCTATCTGCCCACCGATGAAACGGGAAAGTCCGTGCCCGTCGGCAGCTCCGCGCAAACCCGTGGCATTCTCTCCAATCGCGCCATGGAATCCTGCTCGCTCTCGCCGGATCATCTCACCCTTTACACGGCCAACGAAAGCTCGCTTCTCCAGGAAAAAGCTCCCGGCGAAAACAGCGAGGGCGGCGCCAGTGTTTTCAATCCGACTCAGGTTCGTATCAGCGCCCTCGACGCCAAGACCGGACGCTGTCTTGCGCAGAAACTTTACATCTCCGACATGGGCTGTTTCTTCGGCTCCATCTCCGATGTTAGTCCGCTCGACAAGCAGGGAAATTTGCTGGTGTTAGAACGCCGCATCATCCGCACCACCCTCGGCACCGGCTGCACTGGAATCCGTCTTTATCGCGTGAATCTCGCTGAGGAATCCGCAGCCGATCTGCGCGACATTCCCAATGTTAGAACCCAGCCCGCCACCAGCCTCACCAAGACGCTCGTCTATGATTCGCGTAAGGAAGGCATCGACGACTTGGACAACATCGAGGGCGTCGCTCTGATGCCACTCCCAGGCGGACGCACCGGAGTCGTGATGGTCAGCGACGACAACTTCGGAGACGATCAGCAAACCCAGATTCTTCTCTACGAACTAACATTCCACTAACATGACTTCCGCCGAATCCTTCGCTGCCGCCAAACGTATCATTCCCGGAGGCGTGAACTCACCCGTGCGTGCCTTTCGCGGAGTTGGCGGCGAACCTTTTTTCGTCGAGCGCGCCCTCGGTTCCCACATCTGGGACGTCGATGGAAATGAACTCATCGACTACGTGGGAACTTGGGGCCCGGCGATATTAGGACACGCGCCGAAGGTCGTGCTGGATGCGATTGTTAGCACGGCACAGCGCGGCGTTAGTTTTGGCATTCCCAACCCACTCGAAATCGAAATGGCGGAGACAATCATCCGCTTCGTTCCTAGCATTGAAAAAGTCCGCATGGTCAACAGCGGAACGGAAGCCACGATGTCCTGCATCCGGCTCGCACGCGGATTCACCGGACGCAACAAGCTGGTGAAATTCGAGGGTTGCTACCATGGCCACGTCGATTCGTTGTTAGTCAAGGCCGGCAGCGGCGCACTCACCCTCGGCCAGCCCGACAGCGCGGGCATTCCCGCGGAACTCGCCGCGCTCACCATCACGCTGCCCTTCAACGACCCTGACGCGCTCAAGGCCGTCTTCGCCCGTGAAGGCCGCGAGATCGCTGCCATTATTGTCGAACCCGTGCCCGCCAACGCCGGACTTTACCTGTCGAAACCCGGCTACCTCGAACTCCTTCGCCAGCTTTGCGACGAGTCGGGTTCCATTCTCATCTTCGACGAAGTGATGACCGGATTCCGCCTCGCGAAAGGCGGCGCGCAGGAAATTTACGGCATCACGCCCGACCTCACCGCGCTGGGGAAAGTCATCGGCGGCGGACTCCCCGTGGGCGCTTTTGGCGGTCGCGCCGACATCATGGATTTCCTCGCGCCCGACGGCCCGGTGTATCAGGCCGGCACGCTTTCCGGCAACCCGCTCGCCATGGCCGCCGGTCTCGCCCAACTCCGCGAACTCGAACGCCGCAATGGCTGGGCCGAGTTGGAAAAGATCGGAGTCGCATTCGAATCTGGCGTCCGCGAAGCCCTCTCCGTTGCTAATAAAAAGTTCACCTTCCAACGCCTCGGCTCGATGTTTTGCCTCTATTTTACAGACCAGCCCGTGGACAACCTCGCCATGGCCCAGCGCTCCGACCGCGCCGCCTTTGCTCGCTACTTCCACGCCTGCCTAAAGTCCGGCGTCTATTTCGCCCCGAGTCAATTCGAAGCCGGCTTCCTCTCCCTCGCCCACACCGCGGAGGATCTGGAAAAAACCGCCGAGGTCACGGCAGCGGCCTTGCGAGCGTGATTTGAGACTCCCCCTGGCGCGGGTGAAACGCTTAGGCTGGATTGGCGGTGAACTCGGGTTGGCGAACCGAAGTTGCTGAAAAGAGGGGAGTTAGAGCGAATTCAGCCAACGCGCCGGGTCATTGCTTCGCTGTAACGGTCAATTGCTTGGACGTAACGAGCGATTGCTTGCGTGTAACGGTCAATTGCTTCGATGTAACAGTCGATTGCTTGGACGTAACAGTCGATTGCTTGGACGTAAGGGGCGGTTGCTGCGCCGTAATGACCAATTGCTTCGAGGTAACGGGCGGTTGCTTGAACGCGAGATCGCGTTGCTTGGCTGTAAGACCGAGTGGCTGGAGGGCATTTGTCCCCAAATGCTGGGTGCGGCTGAAAGGCATTTGAGGACAAATGCCCTCCATGCGTCACCCTCGGGGAGTCGGATGAAACTCCGCTCACTTTTCGACAGGAAAAATTCCAGTCTAGTTACACCCTAATTCCGCGCCATTCTTGCGCAGAGCCAGGTGCCGAGGGTGATGAAGATGAAATTCGGCGACCAGATGAGCCATTGGGGGTAGAGCGCCGGGTTGTTGCGGGAGTTGTCGGCGATCATGATGAAGATGAAATACGTCACCGCCACGGCGAGGCTGAGGGCGAATCCGATGGAGGTCTCGCGCCGGTGGGTGGTGATGCCGAGCGGGATGCCGACGAGGGCGAGGGCGAAGCAGCCGAGGGAGAGCGAGTAGCGTTTGTTCAGCTCGGTGAGGGTGGCACTCTGGCGCTCGACAGTGTTGGGGCCGTCGAGGGCGGTCTTGAGTTCGTCGAGGGTGAGGGTGGTGAGGCCGCGGCGCTTTTGGTTTTGCTCGTAAAGTTGGGCGAGGGAAATGGGCAGCACGCCCTCTTCCATGGTGATGCCCTGGCGGATTTTGTGAATGTTATTGGGGTCGGTCTGGTCGCGTTCCTCGTAGATGGCGTTGTTCAGCCGCATGAGCACGCGCTGCTGGGCGAGGTCGAGTTCGAGGCTGCCCTCGCGGGCGGAAACGACGCGGACGGGCTTGTTGGTGTCGTCGATCTCATAGACCTGGATGTTGTGCAGTTTCGTGCCGTCCTTCTGGCCGACGTAGATTTTGCGTCCGGGAAACTGGTCGATAATCCGGTCGCTGCCGAAGAGGGACAGCGGGTCGCTGGTGGCCACGTCTTTCAGCGTTTCCTTCATCTGCTGCTGGGCGCGCGGGGCGACGGTGGTATTGATCCAGAAACAGAAAAACGAGAGCAGCAACGCCGTGCCGACGACCGGCGCGCAGATGCTGGCGAGGCTCACTCCGCAGGCGCGCATGGCGATGAGTTCGTTCTCCGCCGAGAGCCGTCCATAGACGAGCAGGACGGTCGTCAGGAACGCCCACGGGATGGTGTACATCAGCGAAAACGGCACGATGTAGGCGATGAAACGCGCGACGAAGATGAGCGGAAAGTCGTGATTGACCAATAAATCAAGCACCTTGGTCATGATCGAGCCGAGGATAAAGATGCCGCTGAGGACCGTCACCGCGATCAAAAAAGTCACGAGAACTTGGCGGACAACGTAGCGGTGGAGAAGTTTCATCAGGGCCGGGGCGCAAACGATGATTCGGGCGGGAATCGTTTGCAAGAAGATTGGTCCGCTGTTACATCACCAGCCACATGCGAGACGAGAATTTCCGGTCGAGTCTGAACCCCATCCTGCGGCCTTTCTGCCTGTCGGCGCTCCTCTTTCTCACCTCCTGCGCCGCGCTCCTGCCCAAGCCGGACCCGACGCCCACACCGGGGTTGAAATGGAAGTCGATCGGTGGCCAGGTGCGCTACTCCGACACCCGGCGCACCATCGTCGCCGACGTCACGATCCGGGCCAAAAACGCCCGCGAATACTCCATGGAAGTAAGCAAAGCCGGGGCCATGCTGCTCAAACTCGACCGCGCCGGCACCGAGGGCTGGGCCTCCGGACCGCTCGCCCACTGGCCGTTCCATGGACCGGTGGATAAAGCCCCGAGCCATCTCACCGGCTGGTATCGCGAAACCACCGCCGCGCTGGAAAACCCCGGCGCACCACAGCCAGCGGCCAGCGGTCCCGGCATTCAATTCCGGCTCCAGCCTTAATCGATGTCGTCCCCGAGTCGCGCCATCGCGCATTCCATCGTTCATCGCCGCCGCGCGTGGTTGATCAGTCTGGCCGTTGTCATTGTCTTGGCGCTGACCACGATGGCGCTCAAACTCCGCTTCGACACGGAGATCCTGAACCTGCTCCCGTCCGGCTTTGACACAGTTGAGTCGCTGAAAGTTTACAGCGGACAATTCAGCAAAAATCGTGAGCTGACTTTCGGTCTATTGGACGAAACGGGGAAGGTCGATTTGGAGGCTTTTGCCGAACATTTCTCGACCATGCTCGGGAAAGAACCATGGGTCACCCGTTTCCTCGACCGGTCGCCGATGGAAAAAGCCAACGGCATGGAGGAGGTCCAGGCGCTCGCGTTGCCGCTGCTCTTCAATCTGCCTGGGGACGAGTTTGATTCCGCTCTGGCCCAGCTTCAGCCCGCCGCGATGGCGACCCGGTTTCAGCAACAACGGCAGGCCATCGAGTCCGGTTCGCCTCGCGCCGAGATTCAACTCACACTCGACCCTCTCGGACTCGTGATCCCTGCGATGAAGCCGCTGGCGAGTTCCTTTTCCATGGAAAAAGCCCAGCCGCTGGTCTCGGCGGACGGCACGATGCATCTCGCGATGGTGCTCACGAATCAGCCCGGCGACGGCCCGTTTGAGTGCCGCGAGCTGATGAAAAAGGTGAACGACTTCCATCAGCGTGTCATCCGTTCCTGGGACGGTCCCGCGCCGCAAATCGTGGTGACAGGTCGCACGCCTTACGTGGCGCAGATGTCGAAGGGCATGGAGCGCGATATTATTTCCACCGTGCTGGGCTCCATTCTATTGGTGGCGGCGATTTTCTATTACGGGTTTCGCCGGGTGCGACCGCTGATCGCGATCATTCACGTGCTCTTTTTGTGCTGCATTCTGGCCATCGCCCTAGGCTCGCTTTGCTTTCCCGCCTTGAATGGAATCACGGTCGGCTTCTGCTCGATTTTGATCGGACTCGGGGTCGATTTTGGAATGTTGCTCTACGGTGCCTATCAAAATTCGCGCGAGTTAGGGACGACTCATGAGGAGGCGATCGGAACCGCCATCGAGCGAATCGGCCGCGGTATTTTGTTTGGAGCGGCGACGACCGGGGCCGGCTTCGGCGCGCTGCTGCTGAGCGGCTGCGAGGGTTTTGCGCAACTCGGCTTGCTGATCATGTTCGGCATTTTGCTGGCGGCCGGACTGATGATGACGGTCTTCTTTTTGTTCATCGGCTCGGCCCATCGTCCGGTCCGCAGCGACTTGCTCACAGTCGGGTTGGATCGCTATCTGGGGTCGCTTTTTCGCAGTCCGCAGCCTGTGGGTTGGTATTGCCTCGTCCTGCTCTTGGGACTGACAATTTTCGCTGTTCTGCCCATCGCCACGCTCAAGATTGAGCCGAATCCGCAGTCGCTCGAACCGAAAAACATTCCTGCTGGTTACGCGCTGCGGAAGATCCAGGAAAAGATGTCCCCGACCGGCGACGAACTCGTTTTGGGCATCATTGACGCGCCCGACGCGAAAGAATTTCACCGTCGCTGGACCGCGACCGAAGTCCATTGGCAGAAACTGCTCGCCGGGGGAAAAATCAAGAGCGTGACCACGCCGACGGCCTTTGTTTCGTCGCCCGACAATGTTCGCATCAACACCGCGAAACTGGTCGGACTCGACTTCCAATCGATTCGCAGTTCGCTCACCCAGGCGCTGGAAAAAGAGGGTTTTTCGCCCGAGGCATTCGCCAGAGGATTTCGCACGCTCGACCAGTTGCAGAACATCGCCAAGGTCGGCCCGGCGGCGCTCAGTTACCAGGAAATGCTCCCGCCGAATTCAAGCTGGTGGTTCGTTCTGGACAAGTTTTTCGGCTCCAAAAAGAATCTCGCCTGCGCTTATCTGACGCCGCTGCATAAGATTTCCACTCCAGCGGAAAAGGCGGCGTTTTTGGAGTTGGTCACGCCTCCCGGCGTGCCCGTGCACCTCACCGGCTGGACGTTTACCCTCGCCGATCTCATCACTTGGGCGCAGAGCAAACTCGTCATTCTCACCTCGACGATGCTGATCTTTAACATCCTGCTGCTGATCTTTCTCTTCCATCGGTTTCGCCCGATTTTTCTGCTTATGGTCACAATCACCCTCTCCATCGGCGCGATGGTGGCGACGGTCAAAATGGCCGGATTGCCGCTCAATTTGTTCAACATTCTCGCCTTTCCGCTCGTCCTCGGAGTCGGGGTGGACTATGGCATTTATGTCCTGCTGGCGGCGCGTCAGGCTGGCGATGCACAGACGCTGCTAAAGGGTATTTTGAAGCCGGTGTTGCTCAGTGCGCTTACCTCCATTGCGGGTTTCGGTTCGCTCGGTTTCGCGGAAAATCCCTCGCTGAGCGGACTTGGATTGCTCTGTGCCATCGGCGTCGGCTGGAGCCTGTTTGCCACCCTGTTTTTCCTCGTGCCCGCCTATGTCTGGAAGCGCAACTAGCCGGCCCAACCCGTGGTATAACTCCCTCACGTTTCGGGCGGCGCAACGTCTGGCGTCGTTCTTGCCGCGCTTCGTCACGCTGGGGATTGCGCGCTTCATCGGCCATCTCGCCCACGATCTTTGCGACACGCAACGGGAGATCATGCTGGAAAATTTGCGGCCCGTCACCGGTGCGACTGGACCGGAGTTGGATGCGATTGGGCGGCGGGTTTTTGTTCATTTTATCGAGATGATCGCCGACAACATCGTCTTCATGAACGGCAGCCTGGAGGAGGTCGCCGACATCATGGGCGACTGGTCGGGCCTGGAGCATTTGCAGGCGGCGCAGGCGTGCGGGAAGGGGACGGTGCTCATCACGGGTCATCTCGGCGCGTGGGAATTGGGCGGGATTTTTCTCGCCGCGCGCCACATTCCAGTGACCGTCGTCACGCTGGCCGAGCCGGTGGCCAATGTGGGCGAATGGCGCGAAAAATATCGCCAGAAATTTGGCATCAACACGATCACACTCGGGGATGACCGGTTTGCCTTTCTCTCCATCGTCCAGACGCTGCGCAAAAATGGCATCGTCGCCCTGCTGGTGGATCGTCCGTATGGCGGCCACGCAATGCCGGTGGAAATGTGTGGGAAAACGACCCAGTTTTCTCCCGCTGCATCGCTCCTGTGGCAACACACGGGAGCGACTATTTTGCCCGCGTTTGTCTTTGCCCAGCCGATGGGGAAATACGCCTCGCACGCGTATCCGCCCATCGAAATGAGCACTGCCGCCGATCCAACTCAAACTCATCATGTCAACACCCAACGCATCGCCGATTTCTTCGCCTCGCTTCTCCGGCTTCATCCGGATCAATGGTATAATTTTGTTCCTGTCTGGACTGCTTCTGAGTCTGGCGCAGGCCGAGCCTCTGGATAGCGCGGCCACGAAAACGCTCGTGGAAAAAATCGCCGCGATCCGTCAATCGAGGCCATTCATTCAAGCCAGTTATCGCGAGGAAAAAAGCGGCGGCATTCTCGCCCGGCCGTCCATCAGCACGGGCAAAATGTGGTATGCCGCGCCAGATAAATTTCGCAAGGAAAGCCGCGGCGCGGGCAAGGAAAGCGTGATCGTGAGCAACGGCGAATTGCTGTGGATGTATTACCCGGCGTTTCAGGAAGCGGAGCGGTATGATTTGAAGAAACAGAAATTCATCAGCCAGGGAATCTCGGCGTTTACGACCGGGCTGGATTTCGCCCAGGTGGATAAGGATTTCACGATTCAGGCCGAGGCACTTCCGAGCGGCTACTCTATTCAGCTCGTGCCAAAGCGGGGGGCGATCAGCCGGATGGTGACGCAACTCGAGGTGCGTTTTAACAAGGGATTGGAACTCGAATCGGTCCAGACCGTTTCTCCGCGTGGTGAGAAAATCAAGACCGAGCTGACCGACCTGAGCACCGAGCCCGTTCCCGCGGCGACCTTCGATTTTACCCCGCCCGCTGGAGCGAACGTGAGCACGCCGCTCGGCAAATAACACTGGAACTCGCCTCGGAATCTCGATAAACAACACGGCACGCTTTCGTTTGAAACATGCGTTTTAGCCTCTCCCAACATCGTTGCCTGCTCGCCGCCAGTGTCCTGCTCGGGACGTTGTCGTTTTCCCCGGCAGAGCCTGCCGAGGCGGTGAACAAGCTGGTCGTCCCCGAGGTCGCGGCACTGACCAAGGCCGACATGGATCAGGCGTCGAAAAGCGATGATCTGACGCTGCCGATGCCTGGGGAATTTTTCGCGGCCATCGGGAAGCGAAATCGCCCCAACTGGACGCTGTTTTATCGAACTCCGCTGACGATGACCTATGGGAATCGCGCCCAGATTGCCCTGAATCTCGGCGGTTTGATTGCCGACGGCTACATCGCGGTCGAGGCGCAGGATGGCCGCCAGGTGAAAAATATCGGAAAGGACATTATCGCCCTCGCGAAGCAACTCGGGGTGAGTCAGAACGTGCTTGGACGGGGCAACAGCATCACGGATTTCGCCGAAAACAACGAGTGGAACGCGCTCAAGGAGGAGTTGGAAGCGACTCAAAACGACGTTCGCTCCGCCATGGCCAGCATGGAGGATCAGGATCTCGTTATTCTCGTGAATCTCGGCGGCTGGGTGCGTGGTACGGAAGTCGTGAGCAGCGTCGTGGCGCAAAACTACGATCCGGACGACGCGAAATTGCTGCGCCAGCCTGCGATCATCGATTACCTGAACAAGCAGATGGATCAACTGCCCCAGTCTTTGCAGGAGCAGACGCTGATCCGTGAATTGAAAAAACGCCTCCTCGCCATACACGACATGGCCTCTTACCCCATCGATCACACCCCGACCCAGGTCGAGGTGGTGACGTTGCGCACCGCCGTCTCGGAGATCATGCCAATCATCACCACGCCCACGAAATGAGCCGCTTTTTTTTCCTGATCCTGACGCTGGCCCTGGCCGCATCGCCATTGCGGGCGGATGACGATCAGACGGTGGCCGCCCGAAGCGCCGCCTTCGATCTGGCGGGCGCGTTTTCCGCGAACGACGGTTACAAACTCCGAGATGGCTTTTTCTCGGCCAAGCTCAAGAAGGGCGAGTCGAAAGTCTTCACCGTCAATCTTTACGCTGGCAACAGCTATTGGTTTTGCACCGCCACCGCGCCCGCAGTGAAAAAGATGGAAGTCACGCTCTACGACGAGACCGGCAAAGTCCTCCCGATTCAGCCCTTTGTCGATGGAGCACGCGCCGCCGCCGGCATCACCGCGGCCTACAGCGGCACCTATTATGTGAAAATTTCCGTGGTCGATGGCGGCTCGGAAAGCTCGACGGCCTGCCTGCTTTACGCTTACAAATAGATATGGATAAATCCTACGATACCTTGGAAAAACTTTCCGCGCCGCGGGTGCAGCATTTCTCCGTATTTGCGGAAAACCGGGCGGGTGCCCTACTCGATCTGGTAAAATTACTCAGCCGCGAACACGTCGAAATAGTCGCCCTCAGCGTGCAGGATTCGGCGGATTCCTCGATCGTCCGCATGATCGTGAGCGACCCCGATCTGGTGAAGGAACTTTTTGCACAGCAAGGCATCGCCCACAGCCATACCGAGGTGCTGGTGGTGGAGATGACCGAATGCACCGAGCTGGGAAAATTGCTCGCGACGTTGCTCCAAGCCGAGGTGAATATTCATTACAGCTACCCGGTGATGACGCGGCCCAATGAGCGTTCGGCGCTTGTCATTCATCCGGACGATGACGACTGCGCCATCTCAGTTTTGCGCGGTGCGGGATTCAAAATCCTAACCCAGGGCGACATTTCCCGGTAAATTCCTCCCCCGGAACATGGCTGGTGAATCGAATGGAACTCAAATGCAGCCCGGGCACGGCGGGTGCTATGTAAAGGCGTGGACAGTTTCCAACCTCTAGAGTCCAAGATTTTACCAACCTCACCATAATGTCCAAAGTCATCCTGCCTCGAACCAACATCGTTCGCAGCTTCAACCAGACTCGACCGTCACATCTCCGCGAGCCAGAGGACACGGCTGCCAGGGCTCCGATCCCGATGCCGATGGAGCACTCCGAGCGCGTGCTGCTGCTGGAGGACGAGGCGCAAACCAACTTCATCCTGCGCGAATATCTCGAGTCGCTGGGTTACCAAGTCGTGGCCGTGGCCAACGGGGTCGATGGTCTCAAAGAGGTCATGCGAGCCAATTTCGAGCTCGTGATTTGCGACATGATGATGCCCAAGCTGCCCGGCGACATGTTCTATCTCGCCGTGCAAAAGACGCGGCCCGAGCTTTGCAACCGCTTCGTTTTCATCACCGGCCACCAGTTGAATCCGACCGTCGATGCCTTCATCGAGAAGACGCATTCGGCCATCTTGGTGAAACCCTTCCGCCTACAGCAGCTGGAGGCCACCCTCGAAGGTATCCTGTCGCGTTTCCCTAAAAAAGTCCGGCCCATCACCTTGTCGGCCACGCCCGTCATCGAGCGGCTTTCAGACACCATGGGCGCTCCTACAGCGGACGAAAAAACGCCGTCGATGGTTTCCAAGGCGCTCAAGATGGTCGGGTTCGGGCGCAATGGCGAAGCCGTTTCCTCGGTCGAGGAAAAACTCGCCGAACCTGCGAAACCTGCCGCCAGTTCCACCAAAGTCACCCGCCGCATTCCCCATCTCGCCAATGCCCCGGTGATGCCGTCCAAACCGCAGGCGCCGGCGGCGAGCACGGCCAAAGTTACCCGCCGCATCCCGGCTCCTCCGTCCGAGGGCGTGGAGCCCAAGATCACTCGCAGAGTCAGCCAGGCGGAAAACATCATTCGCGTCAAACACCTCACGCCCGCCGACGCTCCGAAGCCGGTCACTACCCGCAAGATCGCCGCGCCTGTGGCAGCCCCGCAGCCGACTCCGAAGCCCGTCACTACGCGCAAGATCGTCGCGTCCGAGCCGGCTCAGAAGCCGGTCACGACTCGCAAGATCGCTCCTCCAGCTCCTGTGATTGCACCCAAAGTCACTGCGAAGATTGCGCCAGCCAAAGTTGCGCCAGCCAAGGCACCCGCAGCGAAGACCACGATCAAAGTCGCCGCTAAAAAAACCGCGCCCGCTCCGAAGGTGACTTCCAAAGTTTCCCCCAAACCTGCCGCAAAGACGGCCCCGAAGACCACCGCGAAGATATCGCCAAAAGTTACGGCCAAGGTTTCCACCAAAGTCCCCGCCAAAGCCGCGGCCAAGATGACCTCGCTCATCCCCGCGCCCCTCAAACGCTCCGCCTCCGCGAAAAAGTCCCGCTAGTTAGAGGCGACTTCCATTCCAACCTTCGAGGAGTCGATTTTCCCGTCTGCAATTCGCCTGCGCAGCATCGACAAAAGAGACATCCCCATAAATAGTCTGCCCGCATCCATGTCCGACGCGAGCCCTCCACCATCCAGCCTTCGCTCCCGCGTGCGAACCTGGACGGTGCTCCTCATGCGCTTCATCTCCGGCGAGATCGTCGTGCAGGGGATCGGATTCCTCATCGGCATCTTCCTCTTTCACCATTTCTCGAAAGCAGACGCCGCCTTCTACAATCTGGCCAACAGCATGCTCGGCATGATGACCCTCCTCTCCGACAACGGCGTGGGCGCGGGCATCTACGCCATTGGCGGCAAAGTCTGGCGCGACCGCAACCGCTTCGGGGAATTAATCGCCACCGCGTTTCACATCCGGCGACGGCTGAACATCCTCACCATGGCCGCCGTCTCGCCGCTCACCTGGTATCTGCTGCGGCACAATGGCTGCCCGCCGTGGCAAACCTTCGAGATCACCTGCGTCGTCATCATCGGAACGTATTTCCAGATTCTCACCTCGATTCTGGGGGAAATCCCCAAGCTCCACTTGCAGGCGATTCGGCTGCAGAAACTCAACATCGGCATCGCACTCCTGCGCCTCGGCCTCATCGGAGCCGCGCTGCTCACCCGCCTCTCCACCCTCACCGCGCTCCTCGCCAACCTCGGCGGTTCCATCGTCCAGGCGCAATACTTGCGGCGTTGGATGCCGCCGCTGGCCGATCCCGATGCGCCGGTGAATGTGGAGGATAAAAAAGTCCTCATCAGCCTCATCAAACGCCAGCTTCCCAGCTCGATCTACTACTGCATTTACGGCCAGATCACCATCTTCCTCATCTCGCTCACCGGCAATGTTAGCAACCTCGCCGATGTCGCCGCGCTGTCCGCCCTGGCCCGCGTTTTTGCCGTCATCGGCTCCGTCATGAGCACCATCATTTACCCGCGCTTCGCCCACATCCAGGAGCCGTATTTGCTCTGGCGGCGCTACTTGCAAATCATCGGGCTATTCCTCCTCATGGGCGCTGTCATGTGCGGCTTAACCTGGCTTTTCCCGAGGGAACTCCTCTGGATATTAGGAAACAAATACCAGCATCTGCAAAACGAAGTTCTCCTGATGGTCGCCGGTTCCGTGTTAGGAGTCATCGGAGGAAACCTCTGGAGCCTGAACTCCGCCCGAGGCTGGATCGTGGCTCCGTGGCTCTACATTCCGGCCTCCATCCTCACCCAAGCCTTGCTCATCTGGCTGCTGCCCGTTTCCACCGTCGGAGGCGTGCTCTGGATGGGATTACTCGGAAACATCCCCGGCATTGCCATCAATTTCGCCCTGGCCCACCGCCGCGTCGGTGAAATGAAAAATGCCGCCGCGCATCCTCTTCCTAACATCGCGATCTAACTCGTTCCTAACTTCCTGCTAACCTTCCAATGAGAATCATCGTCTGGGGAATCAACTACGCACCTGAAGTCACCGGCATCGCGCCCTGCAACGTCGCGCTCTGCGAGTTTCTCCACGCGCGCGGACACGACGTCGAGATGGTCACCAGTTTCGCCTACTACCCGCAATGGGAAAAACGCCCCGAGGATCGCGGATGCCTCTATCGCGCCGATTGGCTTAATGGAGTGCGCGTCCACCGCTGCTGGCACTACGTCCCGCGCAAAGTCTCCGCCGCCAAACGCATCCTGCACGAGGGCACCTTCGTCGCCACCTCCTTCCTGCGCGCCCTGCTCCTGCGGAAATCCGATGTCGTTGTCGTCGTCTCGCCGCCACTCTTGTTAGGAGCCGCCGCGTGGTTGCTAACCTCGCTGCGCGGCAATCGCTACCACTTCCACGTGCAGGACTTGCAGCCCGACGCCGCCGTCGGCCTGAACATGCTCCGGCCCGGACTCTTCACCCAGTTGCTCTACAAGCTGGAAGCTCTCGCCTACCGGCACGCCAGCAAAGTCAGCGGCATCGGCCAGGGTATGATTGACGCGTTTGTTAGAAAAGGAGTGCCGCCGGAAAAGATCGCCCTGCTTCCCAACGGCTTCGACGTGAGTGGGGCCGCCCGCCTGTCGTCCGTCGATTTCCGCGCCCGATACGGATTCGACTCCGATGCATTTCTAGCCATCTACTCCGGCAACCTCGGCGTCAAGCAAGGCCTAGAAATCCTCCCCGCCGCCGCTGTGCTTCTAACCAATCCTAACATCCAGATCGTCATCTGCGGCGACGGCGCGCGCCGGGCGTTATTGGAAGAAGAAATCGCCCGCTTGCGGCTGACTAACATCCGACTCCTCCCCCTGCTCGACGACGACACCTACCGCGCCATGCTCCAGACCGCCGGTGCCTGCCTCATTACGCAACAAGCGGGCTCCGGCAACGCCTTTCTGCCCAGCAAACTCCTGCCCACGCTCGCCTACCGCCGGGCCGTCATCAGCGTCGCCGACAGCGACAGCGCCCTCGCCACCGCCGTCGCCGAGGGGCAGTTTGGAACGAACATCGCGCCCGGCAACGCCGCCGCCCTCGCGCAAGTCCTCGAAGACTTCGCCGCCAATCCATTGCAACTCGAAACCTACCAGCGCAACGGCCACACCTACGTCACCCGCTTCGATCACGCCAAAGTGTTAGCCGACTTCGAGCGCACCCTGATCGACTAACTCCGCAACGGGGAAGAGAATGAACCGCCAAGACACCAAGGAAGAAAAGAATGCCTTCTGAGGAAAGTGCACCTCGTTCCCAAACTCCAGTTTGGGAACGCACTTGCTCAGGAAACTATGTTTCCGTGAAGGCTCAAGATGCTGACACTAAACCTTCACCCGAACGAAACGGAGTTTCGCGGACACTGGCATTCCCAAACAGGAGTTTGGGAACGAGGGGAAACTAATTACACGAAAGCTACGCATCGGAGCGGGGCGCGGTTCGCTGCATCGCTGGTTAGATGCGGCGCACCGCAAGCACTCGCAACCAGAAACTGAAGGTGAACACTAGCGCGCCGCAAACTGCTGGAAGGGCAAGCCACAAAAGTACGCCTTCCCAAATCTCGGTTCGTTCGTATGGGCGCAACCAGAAGTCGAAACCGAGCAAGATGAAGACTGGAAAAGCGAACACCAGCAGTGATCGTCCCAAGCAGGCGAAATAGTGCAGCCAAGCGCGTGAGACCGGCAGCGCCGAGAGCAGTGACAATACACCGAACAGGATCACCGTGTATCCTAGCCACAACCAGAGCGCGTTGTCAGCGAACCAGCTCTCCGGCAGTCTCGTGATGAAGAACCCGAGAACGATTGCTCCAGCTGCAAAGAGGCTGCTGTGTAGGAAATCCGATTTGCCGAAGCTGGTCATGTTGAGCTGGTTGGAAGCTTAAGCACACGACGAACAAGCATAAAGAAGGCGATGCCAGACAGAATACGACTCACGACTGAGAGAAGGGGTTGCAGCACGATGATAGCGCGATAGAGCTCCCCGGGCTGTAACTTAGTCGCTAAGACGTGCGGAATGAATAGCAAGGCAAGCACCGTGCCAAGAACTGAAAGACCAGCGGCGACCGCGAACATGTAGAAGACGAGTCTGAACGAAGAACGACGGGCCGCAACGAGAGATACAATGCAGATAGCAATACGGAATCCAAGATCGGCGCAAGTCACGGCCCAGTAAAAAATTTGGTCTGAAAGGTTCATGCAGTGAATACGCTAGTCGCCTAACGAGAACAAGATGAGCGACGGCGGACGAGGGCGCGTCTCGCTCGGAGTGTTCGTGTGGAAGTCATCTCAAAAGTGGAGCGCGCAGCGGTCCGCCGTTCGCTCCATCGCATGGTTAGATGCTTTCGCGTTGCAACTCATCACGTAATCCCTTCGTGAAGTTAGGATGAGCTTCGCCCCAAGCCAATGCACAATCCCAAGCCTCGCGTAACCGGTCGTCGCCTTCCCAATGTGCAAAGAATCGGCGCAGCTTCGGCTGCTCAAGAACATGCTCCAAAAATCCTGTCTCGATAGCACGCTGCACAGACTCATCGCTGGCCAAGAAAAGTTGCGTCACCGCGGCAGCAAGCTCAGTAAGCATGTCGTCCGCGTCGCTTCGCTTCGCAATGTCGTCGAAACACACCTCAAGTTCTCCGGCAGCCTCGTAACGGGTCGGTGTGTCGCCATCTTGCGGGTCGTCGCGAATGCAACGCAGTAGGTATTCGAGGTGGTCGTGCATCTAACATCTTATAGACGAAAGCCTACGCCGTCCACACCTGCACGGGGCTGGGGGTGCTGCTGCCGGTGGCGTTTCTGGCTTGGAGCCAGAGTTGATAGGTCTGGCCGGGTTGGAAGGTGATTGTCGCGGGAATGGTCACACTCGTCTCTTCGCGGGTGCCGAGGGCGATCAATTCATTGGCTCCGCCTTCGCCGAGACGCCAGGCTTCGAGCCGGGTGGCACTCTCGGGCAGGGCACCGGTGGAGAGGGTGCGGGCAGTGGGGTTCCAGACGGTCGTGGCCGGGGCGGCAGGAACGGGTTGCACGGGGGAACGCAGCACGTTGATGTCGAATAAAGTATCCACTTGAGCGGGGTCGCCCTGGAAGACGGACATGCCGAGGCCGACCATGCCGTAGAGGGCGGCAGCGGCGGCGACGCGGAGGGGTTCCATGGCGTTTTGCGCGTTGTCGGCGGCGGTCATTTTCGTGGTCTGCGAGGTGCGCAGGGCGCGGGCGGAGTCGGACCACGAGGTAACGGTGACGCCGAGGGCGACGAGCGCGGGCTTGGCGGTTTGCTGGGAAAGGCGGACGCCGAAATCGCGCAGGGCGTCGAGGCGATCCTCGGTGGTGCCAATCGTGAGCGTGTCGCGACCGTGCGGCAGGAGTTCTTTGTAAGTAGGGCCATTGTAGGCGACTGCGCCGCGAATGGTGGTGTCCCAAGTTTCCAGCGGGCTATTCGTGTCGGCATCGGGCTTGCGGGTGAGGCTGTCGAGGCGATCGGTAAAGGCGAAGGTCGCGCCGACTTGGGCGGCAAACGTATTCACTGCCAGGGTCTCGCCTGCGCTCCAACTGGTGGCCACGGCAGCGATGGCGGCCTGGGCCGGGGCGAGTGCGGGGTGGAGCAGGGCAGCGGCGGTGATGCGAGGCAGGGTGGAATCGATCAGTTCGCTCATGAGCGACAGGCTATTGACGGTGGCGGAGTCGAATTGGTTTTCGGCGTATTTCGATGGTGATGTGGACATGGTATTTAACGTGTGTGGTTGGACTTGCGTGGACTGAGCAGAATGAAACTCAACTGCGGGAGGCAGGGCGCGGTGGTCGACAGGGAGGAAGTGGCCCGCCGGACATCCGGCATGGCAGTCGGCAGAGAGGAAGAGGGTTGCCGGACGTCCCGCATCGCAGTGGGAAGAGAGGAACAGTGCTGCCGGACATCCGGCATCGCCATCACTAGAGAGGAATCGGCCCGCCGGACATCCGGGAGTGCTATCGGCAGAGAGGAATTGGGCTGCGGGACATCCGGCAGCGTTATCGGCAGGGAGTCAAGGCGATACTGGATCTTCCTGCTCACCTCCGGCAGCTCCAGTGAGCGATAATCGCCACATTTTCCCCGCAAAACCCGTTGCCGACCCTGCCACAGACCCATTGCCAGTGCAATTGAGTGCCGCTTTCCCTCTGCCGTTGCCGTGCTGGGTGCCATTGAACCGTAATACAAGCGGGAACAAAGAACCCCGTCCAGTTATTCTGGCGATTTATTTTCGTCCATCACTTTACGCGCGATGAGCGGTCGTAGAGGGTTGGCCTCATTTAGTCTTGGCGGCTTTCCAAGCTTTCTCAAATCGTTTGGCTCCATATAGCCGCTTTCGAATCTCGATCGCTTGCGCGACGACCTCGCCGGAAGCGCCGCCGCCTTCATATTGATCGTTGTATTCTACGTTCTGTTTCATCCAACGGATGGTTTTGTCCCACTCGTCCATGTATCCAAAAACGGTGATGATCAGGCTATCTCGACCAATGCCTCTCTTCTTGTCCTCGGCCAAAAGCCAGTCGAGCTGGGACTTGTCGCCAAAAACATATTTGTAGTGGGCGACGGCCAAAAGCGGAACGTATCCCAAGGTTTTTTCGTAGAGATCGAGCGACTGCTTCAACTTCGGATCGTGACGCACCGCCGCTTCATTGATGATGTCGAACATCTGCAACTCGATTTCATGGCGCTTACTGTAGAGCTGATTGAGTCGCAACGGATCGTAGTCAGGGAACGGTGTCGCACCCGTTACAGGCTGAGCAGTGCCAAATAAATCACGAGGGTAATCGCGTTGTTGCGCAGAGACACTCGCGGCAAAGGCCAGCAGGAAAAATGCGATGAATGATGTGCGCATAAGGTTAGAACGGAGTCGGGGGAGGGGTGTGGATGAGGGGGTGGTCTTTCTGCACTCGGGGGTAGAAGGGGGTGGTGCTGGGGCCGGGAGGGGTGGGTCGCGTGGTGTTTAAAGAGGGCAACGGGGGCGGGGCGGTGAGCGGAGTGGGGGACGATTCAGCGGGGCTGGCAGCGGGATTGCCCGGGGAACCGGGGGCGGCGGAGGAGGCTCCGGCGAGGTTGAGGCGGCGGAGGTTGACGGAGAGGTAAACGGCGAACATCAAAAAAAGCACGATGCCGCCGATGATGCCGAGGGTGCGCAGGGTCTGGTCGCCGCCGCGTGGGGCGGAGTGGGTGTGCATGCGGCGCTGGGGGCGGAAGCTGGTGTCGTCGCTGCGCTCGACGTTGAGGTATTGGTAGTTTTCGATGCCGATCCTGGCCGGGGTGGTGAGGCGGGCGAGGCCGTCTTTTACGTCCACTTTCAGGTGTTTGCCGTAGAGGGCGAGGAAGTTGCGCGCGTGGGTGATGCTGGGGAACTGGGTGTAGTCGTCGGCCTCGAGGGCGAGGATGACGGAGGGCCGCATCTTGGTGGTGCTGACGATGTCTTCCACGGAAAGGTCGCGGGCGGCGCGGGCGGCCTGGAGTCGTTTGCCGGGAGAATCGGTCATTGGGGAGGAAGAGGAGAAACCTGAAAGCTGAAACTTGAAACCTGAAGAGGGAACGTGCGGAGTGCCGGTGTTGGGTGTGAAGGATATGGAAGGTTAAAGGGAGAAAAGCCTGCTTCCTTCAGCTTTCAGGTTTCCAGTTTGCGCCTGTGGGGGAAATTGGAGGCGCGATGTCGTTTAACTCCGTTCAGGTTTCTTTTCAAACCAGGCTATCGAGGTCCACGAGGATTTCGCGGGGTTTGGCGCCTTCGCCGGGGCCGAGGATGCCGCGGTCTTCGAGGATATCGACGATGCGGGCGGCGCGGGTGTAGCCGAGGCGCAGGCGGCGCTGGAGCAAGGAGGTAGAGGCTTTCTTTTCCTGGCGGATGATTTCGAGGCACTTGGTAACGAGTTCCTCGTCTTCCTCGCTGATTTCCTCTGCTTCGTCGCCGCCGGTTTCGATCTTTTGCTGGACGGCCTCATCAAAGGACGGCGGCGCTTGGGCGGAGACGAAATCGACGAGTTTCTGGATTTCGTCGTCGGTGACGAGCACGCCCTGGGAGCGGATGAGTCGGCTGGAACTCGGGGGCATGTAGAGCATGTCGCCCTGGCCGAGGAGGCGTTCGGCGCCTTTTTCGTCGAGGATAATGCGGGAGTCGAGACCCGAGGCGACCTGGAATGCGATGCGGCACGGGACGTTGGCTTTGATGACACCGGTGATGACGTCGGCGCGCGGGGTCTGCGTGGCGATGATCATGTGAATGCCGGCCGCGCGCGCCTTTTGCGTGATGCGGGCGATGCCGCTCTCGACATCCGCCGGGGCGGTCTGCATGAGGTCGGCGAGCTCGTCCACGATGACGACGATGTAGGGCAGCCGATTCGGAATGATGAGGTCATCATCGCGGGCGACGGACATTTTCGGAAGCTCGGGCTGGGCCACCACGGCAGCGTTTTCGAGGACAGCATCGGAGATGAAATCGTCGGGCGTGAGTTCGTCGGAGTCGTCGGGGAATTTCTCGTTCTCGGCGTCTTCCGCCGCACGATCGGCATCCAACTCGGCCTGCGTTTTGGGGAGCGGTCGGGCGTTGAAGCTGGCGATGTTGCGCACGCCGAGTTTGGCAAACATCTGGTAGCGGTTCTCCATTTCGTTGATGACCCAACGGAGGGCGAGGAGGACTTTTTTCGGATCGGTAACGACCGGGACGACGAGGTGCGGCAGGGTGTTATAAATCTGCATCTCGACCACTTTCGGATCGATCATGATGAAGCGGAGTTCGTCGGGCGTGAACTTATAGAGAATGCTGGCGATGACGGCGTTGATGCAGACGGATTTGCCCGAACCGGTGGTTCCGGCGACGAGGCAATGCGGCATGGCAGCGAGATCGGCGATGATGGTTTTGCCGTAAACGTCCTTGCCGAGCGCGATGGGGATGCGCGCCTTGGTGTTGGCCCAATCCTCGGATTCGAGGATCTCGCGCAGGGTGACTTTGACCTTTTTCGAGTTGGCGATTTCAATGCCGACGGTGTCTTTGCCGGGGATCGGGGCGAGAATATTGATCCGCTCGGCGCGGGTGGCGCGCTGGATGTCGGCCTCGAGGCTGGCGATGCGATCCACGCGGACGCCTTTCGCCGGATAGACTTCGTAGCGGGTGATCGTGGGGCCCTTCGTGATGTCGCCCGGACTCGCGGCTATGCCGAAATGGGCCAAGGTTTCGATCAAAGTCCGCTGGATTTCGAGGAGTTCCTCGTGGTTCGCCTCGCTGTGGCCGGTAAAATCCCTTTCGTCGAGCAACTCAAAATCGGGCTTCTGGTAGTTGTCGAACGCGCCATCCGCCGAGGCGTTGAGCAGGGCCTGCTCCTTCTTTTCGAGCTTGGGTTTGGCCGCGCTCGGCAGGGGCACCGAGGTGTCGGTGACCTTCGGCGGCGGACGAAACGGGGCGGGCTCCAGCGGGACGCCGACGATCAGATCGTTGGGGACACCTTTTTTGCGGAGGTCTTTTTCGAGGCGGCGCTGTTCTTTTTCCAGGCGATGCAACTCAGCTTCGTGCCGCTCGGCCTCGGAGGCGTGCTGGAGACGGCGTTCCTCGGCGGATTCGAAGGCTTGAATAATGGCGCTCTTGATCCAGGAAATCGTGGCGATGAGCAGGTGAATGGGCCGGATGCCGGTCGCAAGGACGAGGCTGACGAGGTAAACGCCGAGCACGAGCATGGCCGAGCCGGGGCCGCCGAGGAGTTTCTCGAGGAGGCGGGTCCCAAGGTGGTAGCCGATGGTGCCGCCGGGGCCATCGTTATTGAACTCGCGCGCCCAGCTTTGCAAAAACCATGGCTGCATTTGGGCGAGGCACGCGCCGCTGACGATGAAGACGACGACCCAGGGCAGGCGGCGGAGGAGGGGGGAGCCGAGGGCGAGTTTGACTCCGCCGTAGCCGAGGAGCAGCGCCGCGACCAGGTAGGAAGCCGCGCCGATGCAGAGATAACTGAAGCCGGCGATGACGGCTCCGACGGGTCCGACGAAGTTTTGCGCGGGGTTGTTGGGCGGCGATGCGGTGTTAAACCAGACCCAGGTCGGCACGTCGCGCGGCGTGTAGGAGACCAGTGCCATGAAATAAGCCACGCCGAGCACGACCAAAGTGAGCCCGAGGACTTCATTCCAATGACGGGGACGCGAGGTTTTGACAGCTTTGGCGGCAGGAGGCATGGGCGGATGCGATTGTAACCTGTCCCGTCGGACGTTCAACAGGGAAGGTGCCTCGCCGAAGGGAAAATGCGGCGGTCTGGGCCGGGGTTATTCTTCCTTCTCGCGAGCGCGGGTCTCGAAGCGGGTGAATTCTTTGAGGAAGGTCAGCGGCACCTCGCCGACCGGGCCGTTACGCTGCTTGGCAATGATGAGTTCGGCCATGCCTTCCTTCTCTTTTTTATCCTCATCGCCGTCGGCGTAATATTCGCTGCGCATGAGCAGACAGACGACGTCGGCATCCTGCTCGATGGAACCGGATTCGCGCAAATCGCTGAGCATGGGCTTGTTGCCTTTGCGTTTCTCAGATTCGCGGTTGAGCTGCGCAAGAACGACGACCGGAATGTTCAATTCCTTGGCGAGCGCCTTGAGGCCATTGGAGATTTCTGAAATTTCGAGCTGCCGATTGTCCTGCGCCCGGCGGCTGGTGGAACGCAGGAGCTGGAGGTAATCGATGACGATCAACTGGATGTCGTGCTGCGCCTTGAGCCGGCGCGATTTGGCGGCGAGTTCCAATACGCTCAAACTCGAGCTGTCGTCGATAAACATCTGGGCCTGAGAGAGTTTCGAGCCGGCGTCCATCAGGGCGGGGAAGTCGCGCGGACTCAGAAAACCGTCGCGCATGTTGCGCAAATTGACGCGCGCCATGGAGCCGAGGAGACGCTGGGTGAGTTGCGCGCTGCTCATTTCCAGACTGAAAACGGCGACGGCTTTTTGCTCATGCACCGCAACGTGCTCGGCGATGTTCATGGCAAACGCGGTCTTGCCCATGCTCGGGCGCGCGGCGACGACGATCATTTCCGACCCGTGCAAACCGTCGGTCATGCGGTCGATATCGGCGAACCCGGTGGCCAGCCCGGTGATTTGTCCGCGACTCTCGAAAAGCTTCTCGATCGACTCGATGGCGAGCATGACGTTGTCCTTCATCGAGGGCAGCTTCTGTTTCACGCGCTCCTCGGTGATGGCAAAAACCTTGCGCTCCACTTCATCAAGCAATGTGGCGACCTCGCCTTGTTGATCGTAAGACTGCGCGACGCACTCGGTGCAGGTGTTGATGATCTGCCGCAGGATGTGTTTTTCCCGGACGATCTCGATGTAGTAGGAGACGTTGGCCGCAGTCGGAACGAACTCAAAGAGCCGGTTCAGAAACGGCACACCACCAACTTGATCGAGGAGTTTCCGATCACGCAGAAGCTGGGTGATCGTGATGGCGTCGATCTCGACGAAGCGTTTTTG
Organism: Chthoniobacterales bacterium; assembly: GCA_039930045.1. Lineage (NCBI taxonomy): Bacteria > Pseudomonadati > Verrucomicrobiota > Spartobacteria > Chthoniobacterales > Chthoniobacterales bacterium. Next base: position 57,030 of record JBDSQB010000005.1, read on the forward strand.
CATGTCGAGCAGCAGCTCGAACATCGTGGTGTGCGCCGGAATGTGGAAATGCCCCGGAGACAAACGCAGCACGCATTCGTCGAGCACTTCCTTGGGATTCAGGAAGATGGAACAGAGCACGCCCAGCTCGGCATCGAGGCTGTGCGGGACAGGACGGTGAGTATCCGGTAAATAAGACTCCGGTTTTTGTGAATAACTTCCGCCGCTGCTTTGCGCGGTTCCCTTCGCTTTCCTTGCGGTGGGATTCTCAGCCAACAAAGTCGCTGAAGAATCTTCAGGCATCGCGGATTACTTCGCTTTGCGAACGTAACGCTTGCGCCCGCCGTCGTCTTCGTCGGCAGGAGCTTCTTCTTTCACAACGACTTCGGGAGCCTTGATGGTGAGCTTCAATTTTGCGACCACATCGTGGTGCAACTTGATTTGGATTTCGAGATCGCCAGTTTCCTTGATTGGACGCTCCAATTGGATGCGGTGACGATCCACTTCCTGGCCGAGTTCCTCGAGGAGGCGGTCGGCGAGATCTTTTGCAGTCACAGAACCGAAGGCTTTGCCGGTCGCGCCGGTTTCGAGCATGAAATTCAGGCGCAGCTTGTTGATGCGGCGGGCGAGGTCCTCGGCTTCGTTGAGTTCGCGAGCTTCGCGCTCAGCACGCTTGGCCTTGAGGTTGTTGATCTGGCGGAGAGTGGTCTTGGTCACCTCATAAGCCTTGCCTTGGGGAAGGAGGAAATTGCGGGCGTAGCCACGTTTGACTTTAACGATGTCGGCCTCGGCTCCGAGGTGCTGGATGTTTTCTTTGAGAATGACTTCGGTGAGGGACATAACGTGGTTCTAGGTAAAAGGCTGCGGGTTTGAAAAAGGGATGGAGATATAGCTCTCGATCTGTGGAGTGTCAAGGTGGAGGTGCGGGCTTTTTCCAGAAGCGTGTCGCTTACCGGAAGAAGTCTTTCGCTTTCTCGAAAAAGCTCCGGTGAATCGGGCTGTTTTCATCGCCGCACGCCTCGGCAAACGCGGCCAGTTTCTCACGCTGCTCGGCGTTCAGCTTCGAGGGGACTTCCACTAAGACCTGCACGATGAGGTCGCCCGCGCCGCGCGATTGCAGGCCCTTGATGCCTTTGTCACGGAGCTTGAAACGCGTGCCGCTCTGGGTGCCTGCGGGAATTTTCAGAGTCGCCTTGCCTTCCAATGTCGGGGCCTGCAATTCACCGCCGAGTGCCGCTGTCGTGAAGGAAATCGGGAGTTCGCAATACAGGTTGTCCTCGTCGCGTTGGAAAATCGCGTGCTCCTTGACGTGGATCACCACGTAAAGATCACCCGCCTCGCCGCCGCGCAAACCCGCCTCGCCGTTGCGGGAACTTCGCAGGCGCGCGCCGTCGTCGATGCCCGCGGGAATTTTGAGTTTGATGCGACTCGACTTCTCGACTCGGCCCTCGCCGTGGCAGGTTTTGCAGGGCTTCTCAATCGTTCGTCCGGTCCCAGAACATTTCGGGCACGTCTGGGACACTTGGAAAAACCCCCGGCTGCTGATGACCTGGCCGCGCCCCTGGCACATCGAGCAGGTGGAAACTTTCGAGCCCGGCTCGGCTCCGCTTCCGGTGCAAGTGCCGCAGGTGTCGGGCTTGGCAATCTCGATTTCTTTCTCCACGCCAAACGCCGCCTCCTCCAATGTAATCTGGAGATCGTAACGCAAGTCGCTGCCGCGCTGGCGTCCGTCGCGGTCGGGCCGCTGCCCGCCTTGCTGGCCAAAGATTTGATCGAAAATGCCGCCGCCACCGCCGCCTTGCTGGCCGAAAACTTCACGGAAAATGTCGAACGGATCGTGCATTCCGCCGCCCGCCGGACCGGCGCTGCCACCGGCAAAAGCCTGATGCCCGTAACGGTCGTAGGCGGCACGTTTGTTGTCGTCCATGAGGACGTCGTAGGCCTCCCCGAGCTCCTTAAATTTATCCTCGGCTGTGTGATCGCCGGGGTTTTTATCAGGGTGAAACTGCACCGCGAGTTTGCGGTAGCTGCGCTTGATCTCGTCGCCGGTGGCGGTGCGGGTGACCGAGAGAATTTCGTAATAGTCGCGTTTGACGGTGGCCATGATTTATCCCTGCGGAGGAGCGGTTTCGGGTGAAACGGTGACGGCTTCCTCAGGGGCGGCGGTGCCGGTGGAAACGACGACATTGGCGGGGCGCAACAGGCGGTCGCGCAGTTTGTAGCCTTTGCGAACCTGGCGAAGAACGATGCCCTCGGGGACCTCGGCGGATGGTTCCTGGGCGAGCGCTTCGTGCTGATTCGGATCAAACTTCTGCCCGACGGCCTCGATGGCGTTGACGCCGAAATCCGCGAGGAAGTCCTGCGTCTGTTTGAAAACCATGTCGAGTCCCATCAGAATGGAACTCCCTTGGGAGTCGTTGCGGGCGGCGGCGAGGCCGAGTTCGAAATTGTCCAAAATCGGCAGCAGACTCTCGAAAAGACGCGAATTGGCGAAGCGGATGGCGTCCTCTTTTTCGCGGGCAGCGCGCTTGCGATAGTTATCAAACTCGGCCTGGCCGCGCAGGGCGAGGTCGCGGTATTTGGCCGCCTCGGCCTGGGCTTCGGCGAGTGGGTCCAGGGGAGTTGCAGTCGGTTCTGCGGGCTCGGTTTTATCTTCGGCAAGTTCTTCGGCGTTCATGTTTTTATCGGGTTTGCTGGCGCGTCTCTGCAGGAAATGGAGGAAGTCGGGGAGAGGCAAGCGTGGTTGGGTGAATCAATCTTTAAATTTTGCGGATGGCGATGAGGGTGATGTCGTCGTTTTGCGGCTGGTTGCCAGCGAATTCGGTGATCTCGTCGGTCAACCTGCGAAGGATGGCGGCGGCACCCTGAGGCGCACTGGACTGGATGGCGAGGTTCATTTTTTCCATGCCAAACTCCAGGCCCTCGTCGTCCAGAGCTTCGGTGACTCCATCGGTGTAAAGCACGATGCAATCGCCAGTCTCGAGGTCGAATTCGAAATCAGCCGTGACCCTATCGAAGACGCCCCCGCTGTCAATTCCGAGTGCCATGCCACGCGGGTTGAGCCGCTCAATCGTCCGGTCTTTGGCCCGGTAAAGCATCGGCGCATCGTGCCCGGCGCGGCTGAGAATGACGTGGTTGCTGCCAGCGGTGAGCAGCAGGTAGGCCATGCTGATGAACATGTCCTCTTTAATGTCGGGAAAGAGCTGGCGGTTCACCTTGTGCAGCACGTCAGCGGCGGAAGTGTTGGCCGGGGCCTGGCTGCGGAGAACGCTGCGACACATGGCCATGATGAGCGACGCTGGGATGCCTTTGCCCGAGACATCGGCGATGGCGACGCCAGTCTGCTGGTCGTTGACCGGGATGTAATCGAAGTAATCGCCGCTGACTTGTTTCGCGGGAATGTTTAGCCCGCAAATTTCGTAGCCCTCGATCTGCGGCGAACTCGACGGAAGCAGGATGCGTTGAATGTCGCGGGCGATATGCAAGTCGCGGTCGAGGCGTTTCTTTTCGCTGGCCTCGTAGTAAACGATGGCGTTGTAGAGCGCGAAGGCCGACTGCTCGGCGATGGATTTGAAAACGCCGAAATCCGCCTCGTTGAACGGCGTCGCCTGCGAGCCATTGGCGAGCGCGAGGACGCCTAGCAATTGTCCGCGATACGTCATCGGCACGACTAGAATCGCCGACGTGTGCAGCGTCGTGTCGCGCAAGCTAGCGAGTCGTGGATCGGATGGATCGTTGATGATGAAAACCGGTTCGCGCGTGGCTAGGACGGAGCCGAGGATGCCCTCGTTTTTCTGCACCGCATGGAGTCGCACGTAGCTCTCCAAGGCTTGCGGAGCGGAGGCGAGTTGCAGGTGAATGTGCGGCGGCAGCTCGATCAGGGGCGGACAGCCTTTCGAGACAAACGCCGGCATGAGCTGAGTTTCATGCTTATCGACGAGATAGAGCGCGCCGCCTTGCGCGTCGAGAATGCGCACCGCGCTTTCCACGATCAACCGATGCAAGTCTGCCGTGCGAATGTCGTCGGAAAACGCCTCGCCGAGACTGTGCAGGAAATCGAACACTCGCGTTTCCTCCAGCCGGATTTCCTCGCGTTCGGAACAGGCAATCGCGATCAGCCGGCTTTGGCGGCGGTAAATGACGATAAACGCCACCGCTATCCCCAAAAGCAGCAGCGTTTCTATCAAGGACCTCATCGCAACGTGTGATTAAGCCCTCTGACGACGCAGGGAAAGGAAATTGGGCCGATATTAGTTCTCGGAGCCCGCGCCGACATGCAGGTCGGTCTTCAGATATTCCAGAACATCCTTAAAGCGGGCCTCATTTTCCGGAGCCGCCTCGACCAGAGCCTCGTGCGCCTCGAGCATCGTCTCAGCCGTGTTCGATTTGGAGAAAGCATTGGAAGTCAGCTCCTCGACGCCGCTGTTCGGATAATAATTTTTCGCCATGTCGTCGGCGGAATCGAGCTCGAACAAATGATCCAGCCCGAGGTTTTGCAGGAGATCGGTGTTGCGCTCGTTGCTGTTGATCACATGCAGATTGCCCTGGCCCAGCTCCCGGAGTCGCAATCCCATGCCGGCCAGTGTTCCCATGAAAGTCGAGTCCATCACCGAGCATTGCTTCAGATCGAGCACAAACTCGCGATGCCCGCGGTTCATCATTTCACGCGAGAAATCCTTCATGCCCTGACTGTTTTGGAACGAACCTTTGCCTTCGACTTTGATCCAAACCACCTTGTTATTACAGCCGACTAATATGGATGCTTGCTGACTCACTTTTGTGTTAGGGATAATCGTTGGGTGGGAGAGTGGTGTCAAATCTTCTTGGCCTCGACTCTTCTAATGCATAAAGCCTGCCACCACCGCTTCTTTTCCCGCTGTGAGTGGGCGCTTCAGGTGCCATCCTATTCAACTTCACGACTATGAACTTAGATCCCATTGAAACTCGCATTCTTGGCTGTCTCCTTGAAAAGGAACGACTTACGCCCGAAAATTATCCGCTCAGCCTCAATTCCCTCACCGCCGCCTGCAACCAGACGACGAACCGCGAGCCCGTGGTGGATTTCTCGGAAAAACTCGTCGAGGAAACCCTGGCCAACATGCGTGAGAAAAAAATCGCCACCGTTGTCTTCGGTGCTGGCTCACGTGTGCAAAAATATCGTCACAACCTCGGCGACCATTTCACCCTCACTCCCGCCGAGATCGCGCTCCTCTGCATTCTTCTCCTGCGCGGCCCGCAAACCGTGGGCGAACTCCGCACCCGCAGCGAACGCATGACTCCGTGGGAATCCCTCGCGCAAGTCGAGTCGGTGCTCACCGGCCTCGCGGCGGGCGACGAACCACTCGTCCGCCTGCTCCCGATGCGGCCCGGGCAAAAAGAGCAGCGCTACCTGCAACTCCTCGGCGCGACCATGGAAATCGAAGTCCCGTTGGACACTCCGTCCGCTCCGGCGACTCCCACTCGAATGGACCGCATGGAAGCCGAACTCGCCAGTCTCCGAGCCGAGTTTGAGTCGTTTCGGAAACAATTCGAGGGCTAAAAGCTTTTCTAACTTTTGACGGCCTTGGCGCGCGGACGTTTGACTGGCTTCGGCAGCGCGCGGGTGATTTTTTTCAACGGCTTGTTTGCCATCAGTGGAGTCACTTTCGAAAGCGGGCGCGACTGGCCGTTTTTCGCGGTCGGATGCGGGACGATGGCGTCGAGACAGGAGCGCACGGCGGCGGCCAGCTTGGCGGGAGGATAAGGTTTCGGCAGGAAATTTTGGCCGTCGCGCAGGGCATAACCTTTGGCGATGAGGTCGATGCTGTAACCGCTGGTGTAAATGACTTTGAGTTCGGGCCGCGTCTTCAGCATCCGCTCGGCGAGTTGCAATCCGGAGATGGCCTCGGGCATGACGATGTCGGTGAGGAGCAGGTCGATTTCGTTCTGTTTTTTGGCCCAGATTTTGAGGGCTTCGACGCCATTTTCCGCGCAGAGAGTTTTGTAGCCTTGCTCGGTGAGAATGGTGTCCACAAGCAGGCGGAGATTTTCCTCGTCTTCAACAATGAGGACGGTTTCGCGTCCGCGCGGCAACGTCTTGGGAGTGGTGAGCTTCGGCTCCTGCGGTTGTTCCGCCTGTGAACTGGTCGGGAGGAAAACGCGGAAAGTGGAGCCTTTGCCGACTTCGCTAACGACGTCGATCCAGCCGTTGTGCTGTTGGACGATGCCGTAAACGGTGGCGAGTCCCATGCCGGTGCCTTTGCCGACTTCCTTGGTGGTGAAAAATGGCTCGAAGATATGACCACGAGTCGCCTCGCTCATGCCGCAACCGGTGTCGGTGACAGAAAGGCAGATAAATTTGCCTGCGATGGCTTCGCGGTTGGCACGGCAATCAGCGGCGGTGATTTCTTTTTCCTCGGTCTTGATGATGAGTTGACCACCGTCGGGCATGGCGTCGCGTGCGTTGACCACGAGGTTCATGATGACTTGCTCGAGGCTGCCGTGATCGGCGTGAATCGGCGGAAGCTCTTGGCTGAATTCGGTCTTGAGCTTGATGTGCTCACCGATGAGGCGGTTCAGCATGGAGAGCAGTCCGGTGATGGCTTCGTTGAGGCCGAGACCGCGAAGTTGCATGATCTGCTTGCGGCTGAAGGCAAGGAGCTGCCGGGTGAGGGCGGCGGCGCGGTCGGCGGCGACGGAAATTTGCTCGAGCGATTCCTGGGTCCGTTCATCGACGCTTTTCGAGAGCATGCTCAAACTCGCATGGCCCTGGATGACGGTGAGAATGTTATTGAAGTCGTGCGCGACGCCGGCTGCGAGTTGGCCGACGGCTTCCATTTTCTGCGACTGGCGAAGCTGCGCCTCGAGCCGGAGACGTTCGGAAAGATCCTGCCAGATGAGGATGGCGTAGGTTTGTTTTACGAGGGAAAAAGTCTCGCCGGAGAGCAAAGTGGACCGCGGCTGCCCAGCTTTGTCGAGAACGGTGATCTCGATATTCGTGAGGGAATGCTCGGCGTGCAGGCGCTGGCGGATGATCGACGGCGTCTGGTCGTCGTCCCAAAGACGGAACGCGGCGGACGTGTGATCGAGCACGTTGTCGCGCTCTTGGGAGGTCATTTTTAAGAAGGCGTCGTTGCAATCCTCGAAGTGATCCGTGCTCAAACAGACAATCGCCATCGGAAACGGGCTGGAGCGAAACGCCTTGGAAAAACGTTCCTCGGAGACGCGCAACGAGTCCTGGGCCGAGGTGCGCTGGACGATTTCCTCCTGGAGATGAGTCAGGGTGAGATTGAGGTCCTTCGTGCGCTGGGCGACGAGGCGGTCGAGATTTTCGAGAGAGAGCCGAGCCTGCTTGGCGAGTGTCCATTTTTTCGTGAGCGCGTGGGCGAGCTGCACGACTTCGATGTTGTCGAAGGGTTTTTTGAGAATGAGCAGGCTGTCCGTCCGCTGCGGATTGGCGGTCATTTCCTCCCACGAATAATCGGAATACGCCGTGCAGATGACGATCTGGATGTCGTCATCGAACTCCCAAATATGGCGGATCGTCTCGATGCCGTCCCAGCCCGGCGGCATGCGCACGTCCACGAAGGCCATCGCGTAGGGACGTCCCTCGGCGAGAGCTTTTTTCACGAGTTCGAGCCCTTCCTTGCCCTGAAAAGCGGAGTCCATCTCGAAGACAGCGGTCGGTGCCGAGGAGCGACTGGCTGAAGCGGATTCCTCGCCAAAAAGGGACGCTTCCGCATCGTTCAAGGCCGACGCATTGCTGCGGGTGCGGCCGAGAATCTTATTAAAATCCTCATGAATCGCCGGATTATCATCAATAATCAGGATGCGGCGATTGGTCTCTGGAGGGGTGGCGGTCATGATTAAGATTTTGCGGTGGCGACGGGCAGTTCCAGGATGAAGGAGGCACCCTGTCCGGGACCTTCGCTTTCGGCGCGGAGCGAGCCACCCATTTCTTGAGCAGCCAGCGCGCCAATGTGGAGTCCAAATCCGTGTCCGTCTGTTTTCGTGGTAAAACCGTGCGAGAAAATTTTCGTCAGATTATCCGGCGCAATGCCGCAGCCTTGGTCGCGCACGGTGATTTTGACTTTGTTGTTGCCGTTAAGGGCGGCGCTGACGGTGATTTTGCGATCTTTGCGCGGCACCTCCTCCATCGCATTCTTGGAATTGCGAAGCAGATTCACTAAAATCTGGAGCACTTTGTGTTTTTCGACCGCCACATTGGGCAGCGCATCGTCGTCTTTGCGGACGACTTTGATTCCATTCCGGGTGAATGACGGAGCGTTAATTTGCATCGCGTCCTCGACAAGATCCTTGGGAGAACACGACTCGACCATGCCCGACACTTTTGCGTAGCTCTGCTGCATCGAGACGATGTGTTTAATGTGCTCGACGTTTTTGATCAGCATCGCCAATTCATTCACCATATCGACATGTTCCTCGCTGAGATGTTCAGTCAGGCTCACCAGATAAGTCGGGAGCTGCTTGCCTTTCGGATCGGAGGAAATGTATTTGCCGAGATCGTTGGTGTGCTCGCGGAGGAGGGTGGTGACCTTTGCCAGACTGGCCAGTTTGGAGTTTTTGATCAGGTCGCTGAGGATGGTGGAGGAAACGTTGACGCTGTTCAGGACGTTGCCGACGTTGTGTAGTACCCCCGTCGCCACCTCCGCCATGCCAGCCTGGCGCGAAATGTCGAGCAGCTGGAGTTGGAGCGTGTCGAGTTCCATTTCAGCCTGTTTCTGCTCCGTGACATCGAGCAGGAACCCGTGGGTATAGACCTGATTCTTCACCGGATCGCGCACGATGGCCGACTGATCGCGGAACCAATGCAGGCGTCCGTAACGGTCGTAAACGCGGTATTCGCAGATGAATTGGTCGCCATTCCGATCCATCAACTGCGCCTTGGCCTTGAACGTCTCCTGATCGTCTGCGTGGAGCCGCTCGTCCCAGATTTTCGGATTTCCAACCCATTCCTCCTGGGTAAAACCGAGGATGCCCTCGATCTGCGGGCTCACATAAAACCACCCGCCGGACTGGGTGCTCTCGGCGTTGTAGGTGATCATCGGAAGCTGCTCAACCAAGGTGCGATATTTGATCTCGGCGGCGCGCAGATTCTCCTCGACCCGTTTGCGCTCGGAGATTTCGTGCTCCATCGCCTCGACTTTTTTGTTCAACTCCTCGGGCACTTTCTGCAACGCCCGATCCTGACCCTGCACCTCGTCCAGCATTCGATTGAAAGCCGTGGTGAAAACCCCAATCTCGTCGTTGCCACCCTTCGGTGCGCGCAGTGTGTAATCGCGGCGCTCGGTGATTCCCTGCGCCGTCCGCAAAAGCTCCAAAAGTGGCGCCGAGACGATGGCTTGGAGCCGCGACGCCAGAAAGATCGAAAGCGCAATCACCGCCGCCAAAATCAGCAAAGTCGCCACGCTATGAAACCCGATCAGATGCTCTTGGGTGGATTGAAAATCATCGACGATCAGCAGCGTGCCGAGCCGGGACTTATTCTGCATAATCGGCTGGCGCAGCACCAGATAAGGTCCATTGCGAACCATCCCATCCGGCGCGTCCTTCAGGATCAATGCCTTGTCTTGAGTCAGACTGCCAAACTCTGCAAAAATCGCATGGTTCGGGAGCTGGATTTGCGAGTAAACGATCCCCGGCTTGGCCGTCAGCGACTGGAGCAAGGCGTGCGCGACTCCCATGTTTCTGGTCTGGAGGAGCGGTGTGGCGTTTGCTGAAACCATCTTGCCCAGCACTTCGACATCGGTCTTGATCGTGGTGCGCAGGTTAAACCATTCGTAGGTAAAAAAGCAGGCCGAGGCCAGCGCCAGCGACGAGGTGCTGGCGACCAAAAGCATGAACATTAGCTTTTTGACCAAGGGTATGTTCCGAAATATCTGCATGTCCAATCATGAGACTAGCAGCTTTGGAGCCACTCCGGCTCATATCGGCGATTTGCCCGAAATTATTTCTTCGATTCCACGAATAAGGAACTTTTCGGCCCAACCAAGCCGCAAAAATGAGAAACGCGACTCAGTCTTTGTTCTGCCGATCCCAGAGAAATTTAATGGAAACCAGGCAGGCCAGTCCCACCGCCACCAGCGCGTAGGCGAGGGGACGGGCCTGAAAGTCGGCCACGATTTTCTCCTCAATCTCGGCGGCGCGAGTTGCGCCATTTCGCAGTTGGTAACGCGCCCGCTTGGTCGCTTTTGCAGAATCGCTAAGGAGTTTTTCTGCCACGAGCGAGCCGAGATTTTGCAGCTTGCCGAGATCGTCAGAGGCGCGTTCGAGAAGTCGTGAAGCGGGAGTTTTCATGCGAGTTCCATTCGTATCGCACGACTGGGCCAGAGGCAAAACTATTTACGGCTGCGAAGTGACCGGCACCGGCGGTGGACTTTGCAACGCCAGCGGCGTTTTTCGCAGGTAAAACATCGCCATGCCACCCTGGTAAAACACCGAGACCAGCATGAGCAGCGCATAGGCCACCTTCATCAGCGGCTGCAACGCGCCCGCCGCATCGCCCTCAAACCTTGGCAAACTCTGCAACTGGAGCAGCAAATTCTCTGGCAAATCATTCATCGGCAGAGTCGGCGGATGCGCCAGACTCCGCAGGCAATATGACAGAATCACTAGAAGCAATCCGAGTTGCGATCCGACCAGCCAGCCCGTGGCGCGAGTTTGCTGCTGATGGAGAAACCACCGGCCGCGGAGTTCGATTCCACCCAAAGTCACCAGTGCGACTCCGACCAAGGCCCCCGTGGCATCGCGCCAGATCGCGGCGCAAAGCAGACTGAGCGCGCCCATCAAGACGAGGCTCGTGCCGTCGAAAAAAGACAGCTTGGAAATTTTCTTCTGCAACATTGGCTCACAAAGCCAGCTCCACTGAAAAATCGGGGCGAAAGGATTCGAACCTTCGACCTCCTGGTCCCAAACCAGGCGCTCTACCAAGCTAAGCTACGCCCCGTTTTTCAAAGAGTGGGCCTCACTATGGCCGTGGAAAATCGATTGGCAAGCGGAAAGGCGGGACTTCCATTTAGTTCTGCGCTTTGTAAACCGCGCAGCCGGCCACAGTGAAATGCAACTCGGATGTGAGTTTTTCCACGTGGCCATTGCCGCCGAATCTTTCCTCGTTGCTGGAAAGAACCAGCTCCCATTTCCCGCCGTCGATCGCCGGGGAAATCGAGCCTTCCAACACCTGTCCGCCGTGGCCGCCGACGAGGTCGAAGAGCACCAGCCATTCGGTGTCCGATCCGCTGAGCCGGAGCGCGCCGATGCCGGTGGCAATTTCCTGCACGCCATAGGTCTCACGGTCCTGTGGACGAAAGGCCGTCTCCGCGCTGCGCAAGGCGAGGCAGGTGCGGTAAAGTGCTAACATTCCGGCATGTTCCTTCAGTTGAGTTTCATTCCAATCCAACTGCGAATTGCGGAACGTCGTTTCCGTCTGCGGATCAGGCAGGCGATCCAAGGTTTCCGGATGATTGAAGGCCTTGAAATCCTTAAACTCCTCGCGGCGTCCGGCGGTGATCAGGCGGCCCAGTTCGTCGTTGTGATCCGTGAAAAACTGGAACGGCGTCGAGGCATTCCATTCCTGGCCCATGAAGAGCAGCGGCGAATACGGCGAGAGCAGGAGCAGCACCGAACAAGCCCGGTAAGACTCGGGTGAAATCAGGTGCCCGATGCGCTCGCCAAAAGCGTGATTCCCGATCTGGTCGTGATTCGAAATGCAGTGGATGAACTTCACCGGCGGGATGTGACCCGCATGGCTGCCGCGATTTTTTCCCTGCACCCGCGAATACTGGCCGCAATAAAGCCAGCCGTGGCGCAGCGTCTCCAGCACGTCGCTCAGAGAGCCGGTGAAATCGCCGAGATACGACTCGTTCTCGCCCGTGTTGGAAACGCGCGCGCTGTGATGAAAATCGTCGGCCCAGACGCCATCGAAGCCCATTCCGGTTTCCTCCTCGGGCAGGAGAAGATTCGACTCGTTGCGCGGGTCCTCGGCGATGGCAAATCCATCGAGCTGATGAATGCTGCGCGTGAGTTCCTGCAAGAGGTGAGGGGACGATTCGTCGATGATCGCGTGAGTGGCATCGAGCCGGAATCCATCCACATGGAAGTCGCGCATCCAGTAGCCGGGATTCGCCGCGACGAACTCCCTCAGCGGACGAAAATCCGGGCTGCCATAACGAATCGCGCCGCCCCACGGCGTCTTGCAATCCTCGTCCAGATAGTCGCCGATGAAGGCCGCGAGATAATTTCCGTCGGGGCCAAAATGGTTATAGACCACGTCCAGAATCACCGCGAGCCCGAGACTGTGCGCGGCATCGACGAAGGCGCGAAAATCATCGGGAGTTCCATAGCATTCAGCGGGCGCGTAGAGATAAACGCCGTCGTAACCCCAGTTGCGTTCGCCGGGAAACGCAGCAATCGGCATCACCTCGATCGCGGTCGCGCCCAGGTCGCGAATGTGGGGCAGCCGTTCAATCGCCGAGAGAAACGTCCCCTCGCGGGTAAACGTCCCGATGTGCATCTCGTAGATCACCAGATCGCGCAACTCGGGCCGCATCCAGTCGTCGTCATTCCAGGGAAAATGCCGCGCATCGACGACCATCGACGGCCCGTGCACGCCGAGCGGCTGGAAGCGCGACGCCGGATCGGGGAAACTGTCGTTTCCATTCAGCCGATAACTATACAAGTCGCCTGCCGCCCCCAGTTCATCGAGCCCGGTGAAAAAACCGCCGCCGTCTTCGTTGAGCGCGATCCGACGCGCCGGTTCCGGCAACTGGCCGGGGAGAATCGTCTCCGCTGGCAGATCGGTTGGATCGTAAATATTCACCTCCACCATTTCCACCTGCGGAGCCCAGACCCGGTAGCTCACGCCCGAGGTTTCCACTCGCGCTCCTGGACCAACGGAGTTGGGGGACGGAATCGATGGGGACAGGGACATTTCGGGCAGACTCGTTGCGTGCATCATCACACTGGCAACGGCGCAGCGTCGAGGGATGCGTGTCAGGTTAAAACCTTAGTCCCGCCTCCCGCCCGGCTCCGGGATCACGCCGCGCCCGCTTCCGCCGCCCGCGTCTTTTCCCCTTGAAGTCGCCGCCTTTCTTGAACAGCTTCCCTGCATGGCGCAGCTCCTCATCCCGGGCGACACAACCCCTCACGACCTCCCCCCGGAAGGCGTCACGATTGGTCGCGGGGACACCAACGACATCGTCATCCCCGACGACGGAGTCTCTGGCCTGCACGCCGAAATCCGCCTCGACGGCGAAACGTATCAAGTCCGCGACCTCGGCTCGTCCAACGGCACACGAGTCAACGGCAACCGCATCAGTCAATCCGAATTGCGCGACCGCGACATCGTCGCCTTCGGCCCCATCCAATGCGCCTTCTTTTTGGCCGCGAAAACGCCCGCCGAAGTCCCTGTAGAGCCTGCCATGAAAGTTCCTGAACCGGAGCCCGCGCCAGCCAAAGCCAGCGTCGCTGCGAAACTAGGCGGCTTCTTCAAAGGCGTCCTCCGCCGCCCCGGCAAATAGGCCCGGGCGGAGTCAGATTGAGGCTGGACTTATTTGAACGGCGTCCCTATCTCCGGTTCGTGCTGATTCAGGAAAAACCACACGTTCATTTCATCGGAATCTGTGGCAAGGCCATGGGCGGTATCGCCGCTGCCCTCATGCGGCAGGGCTGGAAAATCACCGGCTCCGACGAGGCGCATTATTCGCCGATGAAAGAATTTCTGGAGGCGGCCTCTGTCCCGGTGAGCACGCCTTACAGCGTGAAAAACATTCCGCCCGACACGACGCTCGTGGTCGTGGGCAAACGCGTTTCCGAGGACAATGTCGAACTCCGCCACATCATCAAAAAAGGGCTGCCGTTCCAATCGTTCCCCGAGTTTCTCCACGGGCAATTTCTCCAGCACTCGCGCAACGCCGTCGTCGCCGGTGGCGTCGGAAAAACCACGACCTCGGCGATGCTCACCTGGATTCTGGAATCCGCCGGTCGCCAGCCGGATTACCTCATCGGGGGACTCGCGAAAAACCTGGACCAGCCCGCCCGTTTTGCCGGGGAAAAATTCACCGTGCTGGAAGGCGACGAATACGCCTCCTGCTTCCATGATTCGCGCCCGAAGTTTCTCCATTACCGGCCCGAGGTCGCGGTCGTGACTAACATCATCGAGGACCATCCCGATCTGTATCCGCAGCTCTCGGATTTGGTCGCGGTTTTTGCCCGCCTCACCGCGCTGCTGCCCGCTCACGGTTGTCTGATTCTTTCCGCTGACGATCCAAATGCAACTCCGCTCGCCGCGACCGCGAGTTGCGAAGTGATCACCGTCGGCACGGAGAAATCGGCCACGCAGCGCATCACCGGAATCGACTTAGACTCGCATCGGTCCTCCTTCCGATTTCTGAATACTCACTTCACGCTACCGCTCTGCGGACTCATGAACATTCGCAACGCCGCGATAGCCGCCGCCGCTGCCGCCCATTGGAATGTAACTCCCGCGGAATCCGCCGCGGCGCTGCGCACCTTTCGCGGAGTCGCCAATCGGCAGGAGGAAAAAAAGATCGGGAGTTGCAGTGTGATCCACGACAAGGCGTCGCATCCGTTTTCGCTAGTCGGATTGTTGCAGGCGCTGCGCCAGCGGCATCCGGATCGCCGCGTGGTTTCCATCATCCAGCCCCGCGCGACCGGCGGCAAAGGCTGGGTCTATCAGAAGGATTTGCCCGAGGCACTGGCGGGCTTCGACAAGGTCATCATCGCCGCCGCCTATGAGCACAAACCGCAGCGCCAGCAGGCTTGGGAAAATACGCCATTTTGCACCGACTCTCTCGCCAATGATCTTGCCGCCCAGGGAACTGACGTAACCGTGGTGACGCCCCTCACTGAGGAAAGCCTGCTTCAGGAACTGCTGCCCGGAGACGTGATTCTCATCTCGATGTCCGAGCAGGCGGCGGCGCAAAAAGCCCTCGTGGAGAGAACGCTGCTAACATTGAAAAGGCGCGGGTTGGCTACGGTTTCCATTTAGGAGGCACTTAAGGACAAGTGCCGCTCCAGTAGGCGTCTCCATTGGAGGGCATCTGTCCTCAGATGCCAGGATTTTTCAGACTCGCGTCAGCCAACGCCAGAGACGGGCGCGCAAGCTGCGGCCTTTTCCACGGCGCTCGTTTTCCGATTCGAGTTTGGTTAGTTTCTGCTCCAGACGTTTGCGTTGTTCCTGCAAGAAATCGATGCGCTCGCGCTGCTTGTGCAGTGTTTCCGTGAGGCGAATGTGAGTCGTGTCCAACTTCTCGGCAGCCACGTCCGGCGCGAGCCAGGCCGTTTGTTGAGTGTGGATGACCGTTTTTAGGAGCAGTTGCAGCGCGCGTTTGTCGCGTTCGAGTTCCATTTCCTCGGGTGGATTTTTTCCCGCGAGAATATTTTCCAGCGTCCCGGCGAAGACGCGCGGGTGATGCGTTTTGTCGTAGGCGAGCCGCATCTCACGGGACAATTTCTCCAGCGTTTCGCGGTTGCCAACCTCCCGCAAAACCGATGTCAGATTTTCCGGCGTGCTCCAGGTAAGTCCGCCTGGAATCTCGCTTCCGCAGCCCATCAGCGCCCGCTCGGGACGCTCCGAATAACGCAGATGCGGCGTGGCCGACGCCAGCACCTCGGCATTGGTTCGCGCGCCATTCACCGGGAACGAGGAGAAGTAAACGTCGCACGCCTGCTCCCAGAGAAACGCGCTGAGCGACGGCGTCCATTCGACGTGAATGAACCGGTCGGCGGAAATATTTTCCCGAGCTAGAACCCTCGCAATTTCCCCTAGCATTTTGCCACCGAGCTGTCCCACGTGATAATGCCAGCCGCCGGTGCTGCGCAGGATCACGGCCACGATCTCGGCATAGCTGTGCGCGTGCAGCCGCTGATATTTGGCCGGCCCGCCGCAGGTGGCGGTGACGAGATTTCCCCGGGTTAGAAAACCCACCGGACGCGGCCCCGGATCAGGCGATGTTAGGAGGAGCAGATTCGACTTCAACCCGAGGAAGCGCGTGACGGAGGACGCAGTGGGATTGAGGTCGATGATTTGCACTCCGGGGAGGAAAAGTCCGAAGCTGGGGATGCTGTCCGCGTGATGCACCAGGACGCGTTGCGATGCGATCCACGGCTGGCACGCGGCGACCGCCACCGGATCGTGCGGATGCTGGAATAAAAAAAGCCGTCGCGGCCGCAATGTTAGGAGGATTCGAAGCAATTCATCGAGGCGTTCCTCGAAGGACGCGCTGGTTAGAAACGTCGTTTTATCTGCGCCGATGCGGGTGCGCGACTGGGTGTTTTCCGGCAACGGCGACACGTTGAGCTGGAGGACATTCGTTACAATCAAATGCGACTCGACTGTGTTTCCCAGCGCCTCGACAAAGTCGCCGATCAGCGGAGTGTGACCTCCAAATGGATAGAGCTGTGTCGCGAGATAAACGTCGCATTTCCTCTCCGCATCGGACGCCTGACCAACCTCCTCCGCATGAGCCGCCAGCCACTCCTGGCCGATCTGATAGAGCTGCGCGTCGAAGCTGGGAACACCGAGGCAGCGCGCGCCGAGCCCCGGCTGGTCGTGGAGCTTGCGCATCTGGAGGCTGAGCGTTTTCAGCGGACTGAATGGGGCGTGATCCTTCACAATGTTAGTCGGTGTTTGACCATTTCCATTTGAGTTAGAAGCTGATGGACGGCGCTCGTTCTGGTGGAGTGGACTCCGTTTTGCAGTTCATCCGTGATCCTAACAATGGGAACCAGCCGACGCATGTAGTGCGAGAGTGCCAGAAGTTCCTCGCGCACGTCAATTTTCGTCGTGCGGTGCCGCTCGATCACGCGCTCGTAGAGTGCGGTCAAAGTCCGCACCGCGTCGCGTGAGTCGGCTTCGATCCGTATCCGCTCCGTCACAAGTTTGCAGCGCGCTGGAGAAAAGTGGAGGAGCTGGCGCGAGATTTCCTCCACAGACGGCGGTGGTGAATTCACAGCGATGGAGAAATTGACCTGCCGATAGCGGTCGAAGTTTGCCGGTGTCACCATTTCACCGCAACTCGTGCGGCCCAGAACCACGACGGCGCAACCGCAGGCCAGCGCCTCGATGGCGGAGCGTCCCGAGGCGAAGACGACATCGTAGTTAGGAAGGATGTTTTCCGGGTCGCCGATCATCCTTTCGAAATTGCGTCCAATCCAATCCAACTCGATTCCCATTGCGGCGGCGGCGCTCTCGACCGCCAGCGCGTTCGGGCTGTTGCGGTGAGAAAATTTGTTGTAGAAAAGTCCCCGTCGCGGCCGCTGTGGAAGTTTCCTAACCTGACAAAACCTCCGTGGATCGACGCCATTGAGAAAGACATCGACGCTGTCGGGAGTTAGATTGTATTCGATCATCATCCGCTCCCGCAGCGTGCGCGACATGGCCAGATAATGGTGGATGCGTGGGTGTTTCGGCACGCTCTCGCGCCAGACTGCACCATGGCAATGGTAGATCGCGGGAATGTTAGGAAGTGCCGTGAGCGCCGTCATTGCATCCATGTGGTGCTGGGCGTGAATGATGTCTGGCGGCTCCGGAAGATTCTCCAGATCATCAACCGATTGGATAACATCGATGCCTCTGAAATGATCCGCATCCTGCGGATCGGCGCTGTAAACCATCACGCTGTGGCCGCAGTTTTGCAGATCGCCTGCGAGGTCGCGCATGAAGGATTCCGCGCCGCCGCGCACGTGCAGGGTGTTGTTAGTAATGAGCACCCGCATGTGAAGTTAGCGTGGCTGGGCGAATTGCTCCATGACCCATGTTAGCTGCGCCTGAAGTTCGAGGGCGGCGCTGGCCGGCGACGCGGGCAGGCCGTCATTCTTCTGCAACTCGTCCGTGCTTTTGATCAGCGGCACGAGCCGTCGCAAATAACGCGAGATCGCCAGGATTTCCTCGCAATGATCGGGCTCGCGCGCCTGATGCCGGGCGATGACTTGCTCGTAGATTTCCACGAGCGAATCGATGGATTTGCGGCAGTCGGCCTCGGTGCGCAGCCGGGCCGTGACTTCGCGGCAGCGAGTGGGGGAATAACGCTGCAACTCGCGCGTGATTTCTTCCGCAGATGGCGGTGCAGAATTGACAGCGATGGAGAAATTGACCTCGCGAAAGCGGTCGAAGTTTTCCGGCGTCACCATTTCACCGCAACTCGTCTGGCCGAGAATCACCACGGCGCAACCGCAGGCCAGCGCCTCGATGGCGGAGCGGCCCGAGGCGAAGACCACGTCGTAGGTCGGCAGGACGATTTCCGGATCGTAAATGTAGTTTCCAAAGCGCTGGCCAATCAAATCCAACTCGATTCCGGCCGCCGCCGTGGCTGCCTTTGCCGCGTGCACGGTCGCGCTGTCCGCATCGTGAACGCGGCTGTAAAAGATCGCGCGCCGTGGCGTTTCCGGAAGCTGGCGAATGTTAGGAAACAGTCGCGGGTTCACCCCATTCAGGAAAACATCCACATCGGAGGGATCGATGTTAGATTCGATCGTCATGCGTTCCGCGAGAGTGCGTGACATCGCTAGATAACGATAGATGCGCGGGTGCTTCGGCACGCATTCGCGCCAGACCGCGCCGTGGCAATGATAGATCGCAGGCACCCCAGGCAACGCCGTCAGCGCGGTCATGGCCTCAAGGTGATGCTGGGCATGAATGATGTCCGGCGGCATCGGTAGGTTGGCGAGGTCGGTGGTCACGGGAACGACGTCGCTCTCGAGGAGGCGCTCGCCTTCTTTCAAGCTGCTCGTGTAAGCCATGACGACGTGGCCAAGGTTTTGCAAATCGCGGGCAAGATCACGCACGAAGGTTTGCGAACCGCCGCGCCGATGGAGGGAGGTGTTGGTGATGAGGACTCTCAAGGAGCCCAGAAAAACGACTTTAAACAGAAGAGTCCAGCCACTTCCCTCAGACCGCCTGCGTGGGGTAGCCGAGCCATTCCGGTTTCTTGGCGGAGCCGTCGAAAAAGGGCGTCGTCTTGTAAAGTTCGTAGGCTCCATGAGCCGCCGAGGCGCGCGTGCGGTCGAGGATTTTGGCCAGTTTCTCCTCGGGATAACGCTCAAAGGATTTCGCCGCCGTGATGGCTTGGTCGAGGATTTCCATGCGTTCGCAACCGGTGATCACGACCGAAGTCGGCAACCCGAGCGCGTAATGCAGGCACTCGATGGCCGAGACGACAGTCAGCAAGATGGCGAAACCATCCGAGTTGCATTTCAATCTGCTGCGCTGCTGCGCTACTGTTCCTGGCTTTCGGGAGATGACGCCTCAACCGGTGCTGTAGTCTCCTGACGAGGCGTTTCCGTGGCGGCTTTGGCTTCCGCCGCTGCCTCGGCCTGGATCGCTTTCGGACCCATCGGCAAATCGAATGTGCCGTCGGAAAACTCGATGACGTGTCCTTGACGAATGAGCCAGTAAAGATCGCCGATCAGACTGTGTTTCAGCGACAATTTTTCATCGTCGGTCGCGCCCACATTGTTGCCGAGAATTTTCTCGGCGAGACCTTTGCGGTCGATGCCGGGATGCGCGTGAATCGTTTGCAACACGGTTCGAATGGAACTCGAAAGCGACTCTGATCTGTCATCCAAAAACGACGGCTTCAACGACGAGATGAGCAGGACGCGTTTCTTGAATTTGAAGATGTGCAGATTCTGCTCGTTGAACTTCACCCGGATCGCATTGACCAGACCGAGCGGGTAACGCATTTCGGCTTCCCAGGCCATGCGAACGGAGGCGGTGAGGCGGCGGTCCGTGAGGTTGCGCGCTTCCTGACCCGTCAACGTCTCGGCTTCGACTTCAGTGATCAAGTTTGGGAGAATTTCCTTACGGAAATAAGCCTCGGCCTCGGACTTACTGGCGAAAGTCAGGCCGCTGCTGGCCGGTGGTTCCGCGATTGGCGCTTCGTCGGCAGGCGCTTCTTCAACCGGAGTTTCAGCAGGCGTTTCCTCCAAGACCGGAGTTTCATCCGTATGGACGGAAAGCTCGGTGGTGTTAACCACGGTTGTCTCTGTAACCACTTCACTTCCAACGGGTTCCTCGGGAGTTACATACGACTCAGTGACGGGCTGGACTTCGGCCTTCGGTGCTGACAGTTCAGCCTGCTCCCCGGGAGTGAGGAGAAGGTAGGTTTCGAGCCGGCGCGACTCGGTTTTCCATTGCTCGACGGCTTCCGGGTTGTTGGTCGTCTCGATGTTGCTTTTGTATTCCTGAAAGCTCATCCGGCGGCTGAAACGCTCCTCGTATTCCTTGTGCAGCGCGGGCTGGAACGAGTGGTGATTGGTTGGGCCAAAGATTTTGCCGGTGAGCCGGCTGCGGGCGACAGAGGCAAAATTTCCCTTGATCTCGGGGGCTTCCGTTACTTCGACGCGGAAGAAATTTTTCCAGAGTTCCTGAAAGGCGATGCTCTCCAGGCGTCCGCGCTCGGTGGCGAAATGAGAGGTGTTTTGCAGCTTGAACAGCTTCGACTCCGGCAGTGGTTTGATGACAACATGATGACGCTCAGGACGTTGCAGGAACATTTTTGCGACGCCAAAAAGCGGATAGGCAATCGGGGCCGACTTGAGTTGCTCGGTGACTTTTTCGAGGGCGTGCTGCTCGGGCAGGAAGGTGATGGAGACCTTGGCCGGACGTTCCTCGGGCTGCGGCGGGCGCTGTTCCTGTCGGCGGTCGGGCGGACCATTGCGGCGGTCGCGGTTATCTGGACGACCCGAGTCACGGCGCGGTCCGCGATTTTCCGGAGGCCGGCTGCTTGGATTACTCTGCGGAGGACGAGAACCTCCGCCGCCCTGTGGACCCGAGGGACGCTGCGAATTGCGGCTGTTTTGATCGCGTCCGCCGCCGCCACCTTGGGCGGGACGTGGGCCGCGTCGGAAATCACCACCGCCATCGCGGCCACCCCGGCGCGGGGCACGATCTTCGCCGTCGAAGTTGGCGTAATTGGCCGGGGCGCTGTTTTCCTCTTTCAACCAGGAAGGCAAGAAACGGAGGTCGAGCGCATTGGACTCGGGGGCGGAATTTTCGGGGTCACTCATAACGGAAAGGGCGGTTGGGGCAACGAGGTTAACGGACAATCCGGGGAAAGGCGTGCGAAAAAGATGGGAAACCCGAAAATTTATATGTTGCCAAGGTGCCGGTTCGTTATTAAGCGTAGCCCCTGCCAATTAAACCCTAGAATTTAAACACCCTAAAAACATTATGTCGGACAAAACAGTCGAAGAAAAAGTAAAAGACATCATCGTCGAGCAACTCGGCGTCAATCCAGAGCAAGTCGTCACCTCGGCTTCCTTCATTGAAGACCTCGGTGCGGATTCCCTCGATACGGTGGAATTGGTCATGGCTTTCGAAGAAGAATTCAACGTCGAAGTCCCTGACGAAGACGCTGAAAAACTTCAGAGCGTGGGCGATGTCGTCAAATACATCGAAGAGAAGGCCAAATAAAGTTTTCTAAAAGATCATCATTTGAAAAAGGCACGGCTTCGGTCGTGCCTTTTTTATTGGGCAAATGGGCTAGAGCCACTCCTTCAGCTTGTCGGCGAATTTGTTGTAAATGAAGCCGAGCGAGAGCAGAACCACGCCGAGAACAATGAAACTCAGGATCTGGAAAATGAGGTCGAGCCCCCAGATATCGTGCAGGAAAACACGCCCAATCGCCAGCGCCAGAACGCCGAAGCCGCAGAGCCGGTAAGTGCGTTCGCGAATGGCGAGCCCCAGACCAAGCGCGGCGGCTCCGATGAGGGCCCAGGCGAGGGTTTTTGGAAATGGGGAGCCACTAAAATCGAGCCAGCGGCTGATGACGGCGACGAAAAGCGCAAAGAAAACAATCTGGCCGATGTGCCACGGATCGCGGGTCTTTTGATGCTGCCACCAATGGGTCAGGAACAGCAAAATCGCCAGCAGCGCGAGGAAGATTACGCCGATGATCGGAGTCTGACTCGTCTCTAATAGATATGGAACCGCGACGTTCAGGATCAGAAGCTGGCTCGTGCTGGATAATTCCGGCAAGCGAATCGCCCAGCCGAGGGCCAGCAGGAGAACCACCGCCGTCAGTTGTTCGGGAATGACTCCGAAATGGATCGGCAGAAGCAGGGAAAGTTTCCAGACCGCCAGCGCGCAATAACCGACCGCGGGCAAGTTCCATGTCGATGGAGCTTTTTTCCAGTTTCGGCTCAGCCATCCATCGACGATCAGCAAACTGAAAAGCGCCCAACTGGTCACCGCATTGTTGGTGAAGTCGGTCGAAAACGCCAAGAGCGTCACCGCCCCGGCGCTGAGTTCGCGAATCCAGCCGTGGCGGCCATTCATTCCGCAGAGCAAAACCGTCCCCTGGATGGTGAGCGCGAGCGTCAGTTGATCGCCATGCAACTCGGTCAGCAGCCCGTAAGTCAGCACGCCGAGGCCTTGCGCGAGATAGGCGCCATCAAGGAACAAATCGCCGCTCTCGCGCCGCCTGGCCAGCCAGGCGAGCAGGAGCAGAATCGCACCGAACCCGAGCGAAAAACGGCCCGTCCATTCCGGGTGCTGTGAGTGCAGCAGTTGGAAAACGAGACCGTAAAAGGCGGCATTGTTCACCGTCAGAAAGGGCGTTCTTTCCTTCGATGAAAACGCTTCCGCCCGACTCAGAAAAACGGCGGCGGTGAATAGAATCCAGTAGCCCAAAAGAAAACCGGCGGCGGGCCAGATCGCTTCCATCGGACGATCCCAGCGCCAGAAAATGTAGCTGCCGTAAGTCCCTGCGAGACTGAGAAAACTGACCATCGTCCAGCGATGACGCAGCAGAAAATAGACGGCGGCCCCGGTTAGAATCAGACTCGAATAGAGCGAAAACCAGCCCAGCGGATTGATCGCCGACGTGTAATAGGAGAGCAAAATCGCCGTCAGTGCCACCGATTGTGCCTGACGCTTTTCCGCGAGCCACACGACGACCGCGCCGATGCCGAGCAGCAAAAATCCGCCGACGAGCGGGTTGTCGATCACGTGCAACTGACGAACAAAAGTCGCGCCATACGTCGTGTAATAGATCAGCGCCGCGCCGCCTGCGAGGAGCACGCGACCGTAATTGCGCAGCGCCTCGGTGTTTTTTTCCAGCCGTGCGCCGAACCACGCGAGTCCACCGCCGAGGAAATAAAGCACCGCCAGTTTCACCCACGGGCTGAGTTGGGGAAGGATGTGGTGATAGGCGTAATTGCCCAGAAAAACGAGGCCGGTGAGCAGGATGACGATCCCGATGCGCACCAGCCAGACGGTGCCGAGCTGGAACTCCCACGAGGGCTTCGCGACCGTTGACGGCGCGGCGGAAACCACAGTCGAGTTAGGTATCAATGGAGCCGGGGCGCTCGCGACGGGCAGGGGAGGCGGCGATGCCGTTGTCAGCGTTTCTATCTTCCGATCCAGTGCGGCGAGCCGGAGTCGCAACTCGTTTTGTTCACGCAGAATGCCCTGCAACTCGTCCGGGGAAAGGTCTGCCATACGGCCCATCTTAACAGCTTTTGAACAGATTTGGAGAAACGTTTGCACGGCTTCTCCAATCTGGCTATTTTAACCGCATGAGTGTGGTCCCCCTCCTGCGCAAACTAAGTGAAGTCGGTCCCGTGGACCAAGTCGGAATCGAGGAGAGGGTCGCCAAGTTCACCACGCGCAGCATCAAGAAAAAGTCGAAGCTCTGGGGGCTGATGCGCGCCGTCACGATGGTCGATCTAACCACACTGGAGGGCAAGGACACGCCGGGAAAAGTCATTTCGTTGTGTCACAAAGCGCTCACGCCGTCGGATGATCGCGACGTGCCGCCCGCCGCCGCTATCTGCGTTTATCCCGCGATGGTGAAGCACGCACGGAAGGAGCTAGGAGCTGTCAGTCCGGTGCGAATCGCCTCGGTTGCGACCGCATTTCCGTCGGGTCAGAGTCCGCTCAAACTCCGCTTGGAAGAAGTGAAACGCGCGGTCGGCGATGGGGCGGACGAGATCGACATGGTGATTAATCGCGGCCTTTTTCTTTCCGGCCAATATCACGCGATGCAGGACGAAATCGTGGCCGTCGTCGAGGTCTGCGGCGAGGCGACTTTGAAAGTGATCCTGGAGGTCGGCGAATTGGAAACTTATGACCACGTGCGCGTCGCGTCGTTTCTGGCGATGGAGGCGATTCGCGAGGGAGATTTCATCAAGACGAGCACGGGAAAAGTGACCGTGAACGCCACGCTCGCCAACACGCAGGTGATGTTGGAAGCGATCCGCGATTACTATCTGAATACGGGCCGCGCCATTTCGATGAAACCCGCCGGCGGCATTCGTACGGCGAAGCAGGCACTGCATTTTCTCGTCGCGGTGAAAGAGACGCTCGGCGACGAATGGCTAAATAACTCGCGCTACCGTTTCGGAGCCAGCGCCCTGCTCAACGACCTCGTTCGCCAGATCAGTAAGGAACGCACCGGTGCCTATCAGGCCCCGTGGTATTTCTCCGAGGCCGCCACCGCTTACTAACATTCCTATGAAAGTCAAAGAACGCCGCGCCAGCAAACCCTCCAAGGCTCCAGCGCCTCCGCAGTCGGCCACCAAACCTAACAAAAACGGAGCCGCGCTCATTTTTGGCGACCTGTGGGAGTACGATCCCGCTCCAGAAACTGCCGACCCGAAAATCAAAGCGGATTACCCGCTCTTTATCGACGGGAAATTCGTTCCGCCAAAGGGTGGAAAATCTTTCGCCTCTATCAACCCAGCGACGGAAAAAAAGATAGCTAACATTGCCTTGGCTGGAGCCGCCGATGTGGATGATGCCTATCAAGCCGCCAAGCGCGCCTACGACAAAACCTGGGGCAAAATGCCTGGCCGTGAGCGTGGCAAATATCTCTTTCGCATCGCACGTCTGCTGCAGGATCGCGCCCGGGAATTTGCCGTAGCCGAGACCATCGACGGCGGCAAGCCGATCAAGGAGTCGCGCGACTTCGACGTGCCGACCGCTGCGGCACATTTCTTCTATCACGCAGGCTGGGCCGACAAGCTGGCCTATGCGATTCCTGCGCATAAAATCGAGCCGCTCGGAGTCGTCGGCCAAGTCATTCCCTGGAACTTCCCGCTGCTGATGTTAGCATGGAAGCTGGGCCCGGCTCTGGCCGCTGGAAATACCGTGGTGCTGAAACCATCGGAAACGACTTCCATTACGGCGATGAAACTGGCGGAGGTTTTGCAGGAAGCCGATCTGCCGCCGGGGGTTGTTAACTTCGTCACGGGCGCAGGCGAAACTGGGTCAGCGCTGGTGAATCATCCGCTGGCTGCGAAGATTGCTTTCACCGGCTCGACCGATGTTGGCAAACTCATCATTCGCCAACTCGCAGGTTCTGGAAAAAAGCTAACCATGGAGTTGGGCGGCAAGGCGGCAAACATCGTCTTTGAAGACGCTCCCATCGATCAGGCCGTCGAAGGTGTGGTCAATGGTATTTTCTTCAACCAAGGCCATGTCTGTTGCGCGGGCAGTCGATTGTTAGTCCAGGAATCCATAGCAGAGTTGTTTATCGAAAAACTGCGCCGTCGCATCGACGTTTTGCGCGTCGGAGATCCGCTGGACAAGAACACCGATGTCGGCGCGATCAATTCCAAGGAACAACTAGGCCGGATCACTGAGCTGGTTAATCATGGAGTCATGGAAGGTGCCGATCTCTACCAATCTTCCTGCAAACTGCCGAGCCAGGGATATTATTTTAAGCCGACCCTGCTCAGCAACGTCACGCAAAGTCACCGCGTGGCGCGCGAGGAAATTTTCGGTCCCGTGCTATCCATTCTCACCTTTCGCACGCCCGAGGAAGCCATCGAAAAAGCTAACAATACGGCCTACGGACTTTCCGCTGGCGTGTGGACAGACAAGGGCTCGCGCATTTTGAAAATGGCGGCCTCCATTCAAGCCGGAGTCGTCTGGGCGAATACCTTCAACAAATTCGATCCCGCGTCGCCTTTCGGCGGCTACAAGGAGTCCGGTTTCGGCCGCGAAGGTGGTCGCCAGGGATTGTTCGATTACGTCAAAATATCATGAGCCGTCTAGCTATTACCAAAACCCCCAAAGCCTATGTCGGTGGCGCGTTTATCCGCTCCGAAAGTGGACGCGTGTTTCCGATTCAGGAAACCGAAACCAAGTCATTCTTTGCTAACATCCCGCAATGCACTCGCAAAGATCTCCGCAATGCCGTTGAGAGCGCAGCCAAAGCGGGCGCGGGTTGGGCTGCAAGGACTCCTTACAATCGCGGGCAGATACTTTATCGCCTCGGAGAAATGATCGAGGCGCGTTCTTCGGAAATGGTGGAGGCGCTCACCCATACGTCTGCAACTCCGATGGCCGCCGCGAAGGACGAGGTTGGCAGGACGATTGACCTGATTGTTCATTTTGCCGGCTGGGCGGACAAATACGATCAAGTGTTGGGAAACTCTAACACCGTTGCCGCGCCGTATTTCAACTTCACGATCAGTGAGCCCTCCGGCGTGATCGGGATCATCGCGCCGGATGCGCCAGCGTTGTTAGGTTTGATCGCACAGGTGATGCCAGCGATTGTTAGTGGCAACTCGGTGGTCGCGCTTGCATCCGAGTTAGCCCCTTATCCGGCCATCGTGTTAGGAGAAATGCTGGCCACTTCCGATCTGCCGGGTGGTGTGGTGAATATCATCACGGGTTTCCGGCAGGAACTGGTCGATACCTTTGCAACTCACACGCATTTGCGTGGGCTTGATGCGAGCGTGAATCAAGAGCAGGCGGTCAAGTTGGAAGTCGGCGGCGCGAGCAGTGTGAAGCGCGTGAAAATACGCAATGCCGACGGAGCTTGGGCGGACTCAGTGGGATTGCACGACATTCGGAGTTTCATCGAATTCAAAACGGTCTGGCACCCGGTCGGAATTTGAGTGTTATCTAATCTGAGGAAGATTGAACAACCTCTCCAGATACCAGTCTTACTCCGCATGAAACCATCCCGCTTCTTCTCCGTTTTCGCCGCGTCGCTTGTTTTTGCCCTCACCGCGCAGGCGGGCGAGGTTTACAACTTCGATCCGAATCACTCGACCATCGGCTTCAAGATTCGCCACCTTTTCAGCGATGTCTCAGGCCGTTTCAATGAGTTCAGCGGGAATGTGAATGTGGACGCGGAAAAGCCGGAGAATTCGGTCGTGGATGTTACCATTCAGACCAAGTCGATCGACACCGCCAATGCCAAACGCGACGGGCATCTGCGCAGCGCAGATTTCTTTAACGTGGAGAAAAATCCCACGATGACTTTCAAGAGCAAAAAAGTTGTTCTGACGGGTGAAAAATCCGCCACGGTCACCGGCGATTTGACTCTCAATGGAGTGACCAAGGAAGTGCCGCTGACCGTTACCTTTCTCGGCAAGGGCAAAGGGATGGACGGCAAGGAAGTGACCGGCTGGAGCGCCACCGGTGAGTTGAATCGAACTGAGTTTGGCCTCACTTGGAACAAGGCGGTCGAAGGCACCCAGATGGTGGGCGACACCGTGAAAGTAGAGATTCAAATCGAGGCCCACGCGGCGAAATAGCGTCAGGCTTGCTGCCCCACGAAGATGGCCTCATCGGGCCAGTCTTTGCGAATGAAGCCTGCCTCCATGTTCACGAGTGGAAGATAATTTCGCATGATGCGGATCGGCGAGAGCAGGCGCATGGTGGAGATTTGCTCGATGGAATCCGGCCCGTGGTTTTTGAGCAGGCTGGGGATGATTTTTTCCTGAAACGTCTCCACGATTTCGCGATCGGTCTGGCCTTCGATGACCATGAGCAGAGCGAGTTTGCCGTCGATCTCGGCGATGTGACTTTCAAAAATCAGTTCGGTGAAGATCGTCCGCACATTGGTTTCCTGGCGGATGTCGTCGAGAATCTGCCGAAGCGTGATTCCGACGCGAAATTGCACGGTATAGAGATGACGTGCCTGGAACTGGCCGTTGCCGTTTTCCGAGAGATCGATCTGGGTGTGATAGGAAATGGTGCCGGCCTCCTCTAGGCGTTGACGCTTGCGGTTCACCGTGCGGACATTCACGCCAGTCGTCTCGGAAATGGCCGTGTCGGATTGGCGCGGGTCGCGAACGAGCTGACGGATAATCAAAACTTCCTGTTCATCGAAGGGGGTCATCATGTGGTAATGGGAAAAGACTCATCCTTGCTGAAAAATGTCTTAAAACAAGCATAATCTGTCCAGAATGTAGCTCTTTGGACAAAAAGGCTCAGAATTCCGTCAAAAAAATAACTCTTGAAGGGAATATTTCCTATTGTCAGCCCCGGGCAACATCCGGTAAGTTACCGCCCGCAACCAGCCAGCTCCATTACCATGAGACTCGACCAAAACGCCTTTGATATCGCTGCCGCCCATCGTGGGTCACTTTATCGTCCTGAAAATGAACACGACGCGTGCGGCGTCGGCCTGATCGCGGCCATCGATGGAAAACGCTCCAACTCGATTTTGCGCCATGGTCTGACTTCGATTTGCCGCCTGGCGCATCGCGGAGCGGTGGATGCCGACGAGAAAACGGGCGACGGAGCGGGAGTGCTGACGCAGCTTCCCTACAAGCTTTTTCGCCGCGAACTCACGAAACTGGGACATCAACTTTACAAGGATGACGACCTTGCCATCGGAGTAATTTTCTTCCCGCACGACAACGCTTATCAGCAGGAGCGCGCGCGTGAGATCATTGAAGAAGTCGTTGAAAAACGCGGCCTCTTTCTCTTCGGCTGGCGCGAGGTGCCGATCAACACGCACGTCCTCGGCACAAAAGCAGCGAGCACTTTGCCGCAGATCGAGCACGTCATGATGGGCCGGGCGGATGACATGGATTCGGAGGAATTCGAGCGCCGCCTCTTTCTGGCCCGCAACGAAATCGAGAAAATCGCCGCCACTGACGGCATAAAGAATTTCTACATTCCGTCGTTTTCCTCGCGGACGATTTCCTACAAAGGGCTGCTGATTTCGCCCTCACTCGAGAAGTTTTTCAAGGATCTCTCCGACCCGGATTACGAGACGTCGATCTGCGTTTACCATCAGCGTTACAGCACGAACACCTTCCCGACATGGTCGCTTGGCCAGCCGTTCCGCATGTTGGCGCACAATGGCGAGATCAACACCGTGCGCGGCAACCGCAACTGGATGCACGCCCGCGAAGCCGAGCTCACCGCCGATTTCTGGGGTGCCGACATCGACTTGCTGAAACCCATCATTCAGCCGGGCGGTAGCGATTCTGCGAGTCTCGACAATGCGCTGGAAGTGCTCGTGCATTCGGGTCGCAGCCTCTTGCACGTAATGAAAATGCTCGTGCCGCCCGCCTGGCGAAGCGAGCCAGAGATGTCGCCTGAAATGACGGCGTTTTACCAGTATCACCGCTGTCTGAACGAGCCTTGGGATGGACCCGCCGCGCTCGTTTTCACGGATGGCTTGATTGCTGGTGCGTGCCTCGACCGCAACGGCCTGCGTCCGGCCCGCTATAAAATTACCAAGGACAACGTCTTCCACCTCGGCTCCGAAGTGGGTTGCGCGGATATTGACGACGCCAAGGTCATCGAAAAAGGCCGTCTCGCTCCCGGTGAAATGCTCGCCATTGACACTGTTTCCGGGAAACTCCTGCGCGAGAAAGACATTCAGGCCACGCTTTCCACGCGCCAGCCTTACGGCAAATGGATCGCGGACAATCTTGTAGACCTCGCCTCTATTTCGCCCGGTCCAGTGACTGTGCCGAGCGATGAAATCGACATCCTCTCGCTCACCCAAAAGCAGATTTCCTTCGGCTACACGTCCGAGGAACTCGACTTCATTCTCAAACCCATGCTCAAGGAAGGCGCTGAGGGCATTGGCTCGATGGGCGACGATACGCCTCTCGCCGTCCTGTCGCTCCAGCCGCGTCTGCTTTACACGTATTTCAGCCAGCTTTTTGCCCAGGTTACGAATCCGCCGATTGACCCGATTCGCGAGAAACTCGTGATGTCTCTAGCCACCATTCTCGGGTGGCGTCGCAATCTTTTGGGAGAAACGCCGGAGCACTCGAAGCTCATCGAATCCGCCAGTCCGATCCTGCTCGATCACGAATTGGAGACGCTGAAAAATCTCAACGACCCCGACCACAAACTCGTCACGTTGCAGACCGTCTGGCCTGCGAACGAAGGCGCGGATGGCCTTGAGAACGCTGTAACTCGACTCTGCGCCGAAGCCGAGGCCGCTGTGGACTCGGGTGCGCGGATGATCAATTTGTCCGACCGCAACGTGGACGCAGAGAATGTCGGCATTCCGATGCTGCTCGCCGTCGGCGCGATTCATTTTCATCTCACCAACGTCGGCAAACGCATGAAGGCCAGCATCTTATGCGAGACCGGCGAAGCGCGCGATGTGCATCAAGTCGCCTGCCTTATCGGCTACGGAGCCAGTTCCGTGAATCCGTATCTGGGTTTTGAAACCATCCGGGAAATGATTGAAAAAGCTCCCGCCGACACGCTCCCGGATTACGCGACCGCAGTTAAAAATTACCAGGGCGCTCTCGACAAGGGCTTGCTCAAGATCATGTCGAAAATGGGCATCTCGCTCATCAGCTCCTATCGCGGCGCGCAGATTTTCGAGGCCATCGGCATCTCGTCGGCGGTCATTAAGAAATGTTTCACCGGCACCTCGTCGCAGGTCGAGGGCATCGGCTACAAGGAAATTGCCGTCGAAAGCCTTACCCGCCATCAACTCGCCTTTGGCGAAGCCGTTCCTCAAGAACCAGCCAAGCCGCAAACGCTCGGCGACCCCGGTTATTATCGTTTCCGTCGCAACGGCGAAATTCACGCCATCAATCCGCCGGTCATCAAGAACTTCCACACCTTCGTCAAAACCGGCAGCGCATCCGACTACAAGGCGTATGTGCAGGCCGTGCTCGCCTCATCGCCGCACTCGTTGCGCAACATGCTCGCCTTCGTTCCGGCGAAAACGGGCCCCGTTCCGATCGAAGAAGTCGAGTCCATCGAGGACATCCGCCGCCGGTTCACCACCGCTGGCATGTCGCTCGGTGCGCTCAGCCCCGAGGCTCACGAATGTCTCGCCATCGCGATGAACCAAATCGGAGGCAAATCCAACTCCGGCGAGGGCGGCGAAGACCCCGAGCGGTTCACCCGCCGCGCCAATGGCGACCTCGCCAACAGCGCGATCAAGCAAGTCGCCGCCGGACGTTTCGGCGTCAACGCCGCTTACCTCGCCAGCGCGAAGGAAATCGAAATCAAAATGGCCCAGGGCGCGAAGCCCGGCGAAGGCGGCCAATTGCCCGGTCACAAAGTCACCGTGATGATCGCCAAGCTCCGCAAAACGGTGGTCGGAGTTACATTGATATCACCGCCGCCGCACCACGACATCTACTCCATCGAGGATCTGGCCCAGCTCATTTACGACCTCAAGCAGGTCAACGCCCGCGCCCGCATTTGCGTGAAACTCGTCGCAGAAGCCGGCGTCGGCACCATCGCGGCGGGCGTCGCCAAAGCCCACGCCGACATCATTCTCGTCAGCGGCCACGAGGGCGGCACCGGCGCGTCGCCACTCAGTTCTGTAAAACATTGCGGCAGCGCCTGGGAACTCGGCGTCGCCGAAACGCACCAGGTTCTCATGCTCAATGGCCTGCGCAACCGCGTCACCCTCCGCACCGACGGCGGCATGAGAACGGGCGAAGACCTCATCTACGCCGCGCTTTTGGGAGCCGAGGAATTCAACTTCGGCACCGCCGCACTCATTGCCACCGGCTGCGTTTACGTGCGCCAATGCCACACGAACACCTGCCCTGTCGGCGTCGCCACGCAGGACGAAAAACTGCGCGCCAAGTTCAAGGGCAAGCCGGAAAACATCGTCGCCTTCTTCAACGCCGTGGCCGAGGAAATGCGCGAAATCATGGCCTCGCTTGGCATTCGCACCGTCAACGAAATGATTGGCCGCGTCGATCTGCTCGCGCAGAAAGAGATCCCCGGCCATCCGAAGGCGAACCTGCTCGACCTCTCGCCGCTCCTCGCCGACGTCTCGGGCGACGACCCCTCCGCCCCGCGCCACGCCACCCGCGAGCGCAACGAAGGCCCTGCCGAACGTCCGCTCGACGACATCATTCTCCAAGACGCCAAGGACGCCATCACCGACGGCCAGTCCATTTCGCTCTCTTACAAAGTCCGAAATATCAACCGCAGCGTCGGCACCCGCGTCTCGGGCGAACTCGGTTACCAATATGGCGAGGAAGGCCTCCCTGAGGGCACCATCGAACTCAAACTCACCGGCACCGCCGGCCAGAGCCTCGGTGCATTTCTCAGCCCCGGCATTCGCATGGTCCTCACCGGCGAGGCGAACGATTACGTCGGCAAAGGCATGAGCGGCGGCGAAATCATCGTCCGCCCGCCCAGCAAGCGCGGCTTCCTCCCGCAGGACAACGTCATCGTCGGCAACACCGTCCTCTACGGGGCGAGCGGCGGCCATTTGTTCATCAACGGACGCGCTGGCGAACGCTTCGCCGTCCGCAACTCCGGTGCCACCGCCGTCGTCGAGGGCATCGGCGACCACGGCTGCGAATACATGACCAACGGCACCGTCATCATCCTCGGCGGCACGGGCAAAAACTTCGGCGCGGGCATGACCGGCGGCGTCGCCTACGTGCTCGATTGGAACGACACCTTCCCGAGCCGTTACAACCTCGAGCTCATCAAACACGAGCGCTTGGATGCGATCAATGCGCCCGAGGAAATCACCCTCGTCCAGGGCCTCATCTACCGGCACCTC
Organism: Chthoniobacterales bacterium; assembly: GCA_039930045.1. Lineage (NCBI taxonomy): Bacteria > Pseudomonadati > Verrucomicrobiota > Spartobacteria > Chthoniobacterales > Chthoniobacterales bacterium. The sequence continues at coordinate 89,735 of JBDSQB010000005.1, forward strand.
GAGCAAACCGAAAGCCAGCGCGCCTGGGAAATCCTCGCCGACTGGCCCGGCCACCTCGCGAAATTCTGGAAAGTGAGCCCGAAGTCCAGCCCCGCCAAACCCGCGCCTCCCGTCGAGCCCATGATCGCCGCCGAGACCGCGAAACCGATCTAAGACGGCCTAGAATTGGATGGAACTCGACTGAGGGACGGCAGGCAACGTGCGCCCCGGCTCGTCCGCGAACCGAAAGCGACTTGTGCCGCAGGAAACGGTGAGCCTATCGCAGGAAGTGGAGAGAAACAGACTTGGGACAATCCTAAGTTTGCTCTCCATGAAATTGTCTCTCTCCATTGTCATCGCGGGGCTTGCCCTCCTTTCATTCAGCACTTCAGCGTTCGGCTCCACGCTCTTTGGTAGCTTGAGCAACTTCGATGTAGTCAACGACACCGGAGTGATTACGCGAGGCTTCGAGATCGAACTCGAAGGGGTCAGTTCTACGGATATCGCATTCACCTTCGGCAACCCTTACATCCGCTACGGCGATCCAGTGATCGAGGCCACCGGGACGGGAACCATCGTGCGCTATGCCAGTGCGTTCACCGGGAGCGGCTGGGCGGTTGGTACCCCGGTTCCGGCAGGCCCTTTTCCCACAGGCGGGCACCAGGCTTTCTATCCCGCATATGGTGGTGATGCGAACTACGAAACGCTCGGTGGCGAACATTTCGGCATCGCTCTAAATGGCAACCCGACCAACACCATCTACCGCTGGCTGCTCGGCGACGACGCAGGCAATCTGAGCGCCGCTGGCTCGAATGTGAAGATACCGGCTCCCATCTGGAATGTTCAGGCGCCCGTGAACCCAGCCGCGCCGGCGGCCGTCCAAGTCGTGCTTCCGGCGCTTCCGAAAGAACATCCCACAGACCTTTTCGGTGAAGCGATGTGGGTAAAAGTCTTCGTCACCGAGGCCGGAGATCCCATTGAGTTGAATCATCTCCTTCCGGGCGATCCCGGAGTGCCCGATGGCTCCGAACCCGCCGAAGTCGAAGTCGAGTGGCAGCTACTCCAGGATGGCAAAGATAGTTTGTCCGAAGTGGACAGCGGTCTGGCCGACTTGAAACTGAACTCGGAATCAATCACCCGCCGCTACGAGTTCTATAAATACACAGGCACATTCGACGTGGATGGCGAGGCACTGATCGAGGACGCGGCGGCCAACCCGTCTGCCGTGGGCGACTTCATCGGCGCCCAAAACGCCGCCCTGAACATCGCTCCATTTGCTGTTCCCGAGCCTAGGACGCTTGTGCTGCTATCTTTGGCCTTCTGCGGATTCGCCGCATGGGGGCGTCGTAAAGGATAAGGGAACGTCCGCTACCGTATTCCCCAGCGAGGAAGACGCCTTGCCCGACCTTGGAAACAGCCTTCAAGTCTTCATCTGGCTTGGCTGTGACGCAATACCATCCAACCCGGAGCCAATCAGGTATGTAGAACCCGTAAAGAAGGAATGTGGATGGATTATTGAGGGGAATCGTGCGCTTCGTCCTGACCCGGACCTGAGCGGAGTTCCAGCGCGATGGCAGCAGGCGTGGGCTTATTTTATCAAAAAAACTACGCTGCACGGTTGTCTCTGGCGCGTTTGCTGTTTACAAATTTGCTTCTCTTAAAATGGAACTTACACCTCAAATCGGTTTACCTTACCCCCTCGGAGCCACTCTGCGCGATGGCGGCACGAACTTCACCCTCTGGAGTGATCATGCGACGAAGGTCGAGTTGTGTTTCTATGACGCCCAGGACCCGAAAATAGAAACGGATCGCATCGAACTCGTTGAGCGCACGGAGCACGTTTTCCATGCCTTTGTGCCCGGGATCGGAGCGGGTCAGCTCTACGGCTACCGCGTGCACGGTCTCTACGATCCGTCGGTCGGGGCGCATTTTAACCCGGCGAAACTGATGGTCGATCCCTACGCAAAGGGCATCGCGGGCGAGGTGGAATGGTGCGACGAGTTGCTCCCTTACCTGCCGCTCCCGGAGACGGCGGAACCGGATGATTTTCCGACGGAACCCGACTTGCGCGACAATGCCCACGCGGTGCCGAAGTCGTTGGTGGTGGATGACCGGGCGTTTGACTGGGGCGGTGACCGGCTGCTGCGCACGCCGTGGACGGAGACGGTGATCTACGAGATGCATGTGAAGGGGTTTACGAAATTGTGCGCGCAAATTCCCGAGCACGAGCGCGGGTCGTATGCGGGGGTGGGGAGTCCGGCGGCGATCGAGTATTTTCAGAAATTGGGCGTGACGGCGGTGGAACTGCTGCCGATCCATTATTTCGTGAGCGAGCCGATGCTGGCCGAGAAGGGGCTCTCGAATTACTGGGGTTACAACACGCTCGGGTTCTTCGCGCCAGCGGGGAAATATTCGTCCACCGGGACGACGGGTGGTCAGATCGCGGAGTTTAAGCAGATGGTGAAAAACCTCCACGCAGCCGGGTTGGAGGTGATTCTGGACGTGGTTTACAATCACACCTGCGAGGGCGGTCCGCTCGGGCAGACCTTCTGCTTCCGGGGGATCGACAACCAGTCTTTTTATCGGTCGCACCCGGATAATCCGGCGTTCTATTTCGACTACACCGGCTGCGGCAACACCCCGGACATGACGCATCCGCGCGTGCTCCAGCTCGTGCTCGACAGCCTGCGTTATTGGGTGGAGGAAATGCACATCGACGGGTTTCGATTCGACCTGGCTTCCGCTCTGACTCGCGAGGAACACCTCCCGGATATGAAAGGGAGCTTCCTCAAAGCGGTGCATCAGGACCCGGTCTTGTCGCGGGTGAAGTTGATCGCCGAGCCATGGGACATTGGTGAGGGCGGCTATCTGGTGGGCAATTTCCCGATCCATTGGTCGGAGTGGAATGGCAAGTATCGCGACACTATTCGCCACTTCTGGAAGAGCGACGCCGGTCTCCTGCCCGATGTCGCCTACAAGCTGAGCGGCAGCCCGGAATACTACGAGATTTCCGGTCGCCGACCCTACGCGAGCATTAATTTCCTGACTGCCCACGATGGTTTTACGCTGACGGATCTGATTTCCTACAACGAGAAGCACAACGAGGCGAACGGCGAGGACAATCGCGATGGCGACAACAACAATGCGAGCTGGAATTGCGGTGCGGAGGGTACGACCGAGGACGCCAAGGTGCTGGCGCTGCGAGCCCGGCAGCGGCGGAATTTTCTCGTCACACTTTTCCTCAGCCAAGGCGTGCCGATGCTGGTGGCCGGGGACGAGTTTGGGCGGACTCAGCAGGGGAATAACAACATTTATTGCCAGGACAACGAGCTCGGCTGGCTGACTTGGGAGCGCGATGCCGAGGCGCAAGGAATTCTGGATTTCACCAGCCGCCTGATCCGGCTGCGGCGGGAGCATCCGGTGTTTCGCCACCCCAAATTTCTCAACGGCCAGCTCATCGAGGGCGTCGGGCTGAAGGATGTGACGTGGTTTCACCCGGCGGGCAAAGAGATGACGGAGGCCGACTGGCACAATGCCGAGTTGCGCAGCATCGGGCTGATGCTCTGCGGCGATGCCCCGGCGTTGCGCGATGACCAAGGGCAGCCGTTTCACGATTCGACCTTTCTGCTTCTAATCAATGCTGGCCACCAGCCCCAGGAATTTCTCCTCGGAAGCCCTTACATGGGCAAGTGGATGCCGATCCTGGATACGGCGAAAGAGCCCGCGTTTGTGGAGCATGGCAAGGTGAAAAAAGTCGGGTCGAAGGTGACTCTGGCCGATCACAGCATGCAGCTCCTAGAGTTGCAGCACATCGCGTCCAAGGCGTAATCGTCCATGCAGGAATTTCACTGGCTGACCGCGATCGTGGCGGGACTGAGTTCCGGGCTGCTCGTCGCTGCGATCAATCACGGCGTGTCCCTTTACCGGGAGCATTTGGATTTCAGACAAGGGAAGCTGGAGGAGCTGCACAAGGCGGTCTTCACCCTCACTTTCAAATTGGAAACGATCCTTTCTCCTCTCGGCGCGGAAGCGGGAATGTGGATCGCGCTCGAAAAAGAACGGCTTGCGGGCAAATATGTCGGGGACAAGCTCGATGTCATTTACAATAAAGTGCAAGTCCTCGCGGACGAGGTGCTTCGGGATCGAGGCGAGCTTTTGAGGGATCTGGAAACGGCCGTTCGGCTCATTTCTATTCACTTCCCGGAGCTGACGAATGCGCGGCTGGAACTCACAGGAATGGTGCAGCAGGCGCTCCTTCTGGCGCGCAATCCAAAACTGTCTGCGACAGATGGTCCCAACAAAATTGCCGAACTCAGCACCGAAGCGAGCAGAATCGGACATCAACTGACCGAGCGAGTCTGGAACCTGCACCAGCCCGACCCGAAGTGGACGTGGCTGTTGGCCAAAAGATAAGCACTCCGCGCAAAGACGAACGGGTGCGCGGTCAGAATCTGTCCGCCTTCCAAGTTCCTGTGAAAGCGTAAATTAGGAGATTTATGGCGGGAATCGAGATTTAAGAACCCGCCTAATCTGGGACATTGACGTAGTGAGCCCCCATTTCTTCCCCACAACGTTCAGCGAAATGTTCAAAAAGCTGGGAAACTGGCAGACTGGCTTAATTTCTCTCCTGATCCACCTCATGCTGATTGTGTTGCTGGGGGAGACCATCTTTTACCAAGCGACTAAGGAGCCGGAAGATTTTTCCGCCCAAGGAGGCTAAGAAGTATGCAAAAAATAGTGATGGCACCCCTATTCCGGCGATCTTTTCCACCCTTCCTCTGAACATCAAAAAATGCCACCCATCAAAAACGCTCCCAAGGTGGACGATACCGCTATCGTAATGACTCCGAAACGTAACGTCATGGGGTCGGACCTAATGTAAGTAGTATCGCTGTGGTGTCAGCTTTTGCGTTGCTTAACAGCTGGGCGGACGCAGAAACCACCTATTGAGAAAGATGCCACGTCTGTGAATCCGGGTATATCCTCTTACGGTAAACTCGAATTATCAAAAAGGAGCCAATAAGCTACCTACATCAATCGCGCCACTGCTGTAAATGCGGCCATGAAAGCGGTTAAACTTGCTGTCGGATGATGCATGGAATGGAGTAGGGCAGTTTGGTTTGATTAATACTTCGATTCCCATTCGTTTTAATCTAAATCTCTCCTCCAGCGATGGAACCCTAAAGGCGTTCCAAGACCGCTTTGCCGCAGGCGACATTTTCCGCTCTGCTTCTGAAGTCTGCACCATCCCCTTGGTGGCTAGCGGCGAAACCAATTCCACAATGGCTAATTGGTGGAGCACTCGGAGACTAACAGGGACAACCTTCGCGAGTCTCCCTATAACGCCCTCTACTCACGCATTACGACCAAGTCGAACACGTTTACGGTTCACTACCGTGTGCAAGCACTCAAGCAAGTGCCCACTCCCGGACGCGCGTGGCTGCAATGGATTGAAGGCAAGGACCAGGTAGTGGGCGAATATCGTGGGGCCACTGAGATCGAGCGCTATTTGGATCCTAATGAAGCTGGGCTGCCTGATTATGCTGGAGCCTCGCTTCCTGCGGATCCAATAGATAAGTACTATCGTTTCCGCGTGCTATCCACTCGTCAATTTGCCCCATGAGTGCGCCTTTGATACAGTCCACTCGTGAGGGTAAGTCCAAGGGCTTTACGGTGGTGGAACTGCTCGCTGTTGTGGCGATCATGGTTCTCATGTTTGCTTTGATTGTGCCTGCGTTTCATGGCATCTCCAATGGAGTTAATATTACTGCAACCGGAGAGCAAATTTCCACCACCGTTGGGCTGGCGAGGCAGCGTGCGACTACCTTTAATCGCAATGTGGCTATTCGATTTTATCGGCAAAATTACTCCGACAAAGTAGCGGTCCCTTTTAAATCATATCAGCTTTGGGAGCAGGCAGATCTCTCTTCCAGTAATTGGACAGCAGTCGATAGCGAGCAGACACTTGGAGCAGGGATTATTATCGATGCCGACGTCGCAAAATTTTCCCCCATTCTCGACCTCTCGAAAGCCACAGACACCAAAGGGCATCCATTTAGTGCAGTTTTATTTACTCCCAGCGGCAGCATTACCGCGCCCTTTGCCCAGGCTTTCCTCACCATACATGCAGAGAACGCCCCAAAAAATGGAGGGTCAGTGGCAGGCTTGCCTGCCAATTATTCTGTGGTGGCCATCGAGCCTTTTAATGGACGAGCGCGAGTTTTCCGTCCGTAATCGTCTCCATCTCCAGATTGGGCGATGTTCCTCTACTAGATTTCTAGTCTTGCTTGATGTCTTAACCGACCAATCGTTTGGCCTGTGCTTGGGCGATCAAACACAACTCGGCAGCTTTGAATGCGTGAGCTTGCGTCATGGCGTGCTCTGTCCGGTTTAAGCAATCCATAATGAGCTGCCCGAAAAACGGGAACCCCACCTTGCCGCTGAGGTCGAAACGCTTTTCTCCCTGCTCATTGACGAGAAGAAGATTGTCACCCTTCTGTTCCTCAGCCGCGATGTCGATATACTTGCGCAACTCGATGTAACCCTTGGTGCCGAGGATGATGGTGCGTCCATCGCCCCAGATTCGCAGCCCGTCCGGGGTCAGCCAGTCCACTCGGAAATAGTTTGAGACGCCATTGTCTGCAACTAGGGAGGCTTCGCCAAAGTCCTCTAACTCAGGATAGTCGGGGTTATTGTAGTTTCCGACTGCAGAATGGAGCACCGTGGCGTTAGTGGCCCCGGCAAACGAAAGGAACTGCTCAATCTGATGACTTCCAATATCGCAAACAATGCCGCCGTATTTATCTTTTTCAAAAAACCACTTTGGACGACTTGGCGCATTTAGTCGGTGGGGCCCGAGCCCCAGCACTTGAACGACTCGACCAATGGCATCTTGTTTGATTAGATCGCCTGCGAAGACGGCACACTCCACATGCAATCGCTCGCTGTAATAGACCATGTATTTGCGATCTGTGCGGGCTGCAACTTCACGGGCTTTTTCAAGTTGTTCGAGCGTTGTGAAGGGAGCTTTGTCCGTGAAATAATCTTTGCCAGCCTCCATTATCCGGCAGCCTATGGGGCCGCGGTCGCAAGGCACTGCCGCGTTAGCTACGAGCTTGACTTCAGAATCGTTCAGGATTTCGTCGAGGCTGGCGGCCGGCTTTGCCTGAGGGTAGGCCTTTAAAAAGGCAGCGACCTTTGCAGGGTCAGAATCATAGACCCATTTTAGTTGAGCGCCGGCCTCCAGCAAACCGTTGGTCTGACCATAGATGTGGCCATGATCGAGGTGCGCTGCGGCAAAGACAAACTCCCCAGGCTTAACGACTGGCTTGGGCTTGCCTTGAGGCGCGTAGTTCATTCCGTCGGATTTTTGAAAACTCATATGATCATTGGTAGGTTAGTGACTGAAAGAGGCAGTAAACTCTTCAACGGCATCCGTATGGGCGACATTTTTTTCTTTATGGCCAGAAGACGCGATTTTCTCTCGCAGCATGGCTTCATAGGCTGCCCCGTTTATTGGCAACTCGACGCTGCGGTCGAGGAAAGCCGACATCAGCATGGCATTGGCGAGTTCCACGGAATGAATGCCCTCCGAAGCTGGTGCAATTAGCGCCGCGCCATCGAGTATGGCGGCAACGAAGTTCTTTAAAATCCCAATGTGCTGCTCACCATTTCCACTCACGGGAATTTCGATTTTCCATGTCGATGGGCCAGAAAATTTTGCTGATGTTGTTAATGAAAACTCAGTCATTGGAATTTCATTTCGAAACCACCGAATGGTGCCGTCCTCCAAGATGATGCGACCCCGCTCGGCGACAATTTCCAGCCGATTGGTTCCTGGACTTTCCCCCGTGGAGGTAACAAAAACCGCCGTGACGCCACCATCGTATTCCATAACCGCAGTCACGTCGTCTTCTACTTCGATGTCGTGATAGCGCCCAAACTGACAAGTCGCGCGCAGCTTTTTGGGCATTCCGAACAGCCACTGGAAAAGGTCCAGATTGTGAGGGCACTGGTTCAGCAGCACCCCGCCACCTTCGCCGCCCCACGTCGCGCGCCAGCCACCGGAATTATAGTAAGCCTGTGTCCGAAACCAATCGGTGTTGATCCAGTTGATCCGGCGAATTTCCCCGAGTTCGCCACTCTGAATCAGCTCGCGCAAACGCGTATAGTGCGGATCAGTGCGCAAATTAAACATGGCACCGAAAATCTGCTTGGGATTCTTATGCGCATGGATCAGCCGTTCAGCATCCGCTTTGTGGACGGAAACCGGTTTTTCCACCAGCACGTGCAATCCCTGCTCAAGAGCGTCGATGCCGATGGTTGTGTGTGAGTAATGCGGTGTCGCGATCAGGATCACATCGATCTCGCCAGAACGGATCATCGCTTCCGACGAGGTGAAAATCTTCGCATCTGGAGCGTAACGAGCGAGATCAACCTCAATATCGCAAACCGCCGAAAGCTGTGATCGAGGTACTCTGCCTTCCTTAAGCCATTGCGCGTGGGTGCTGCCCATGTTGCCAAGCCCTACAATACCGAAACGAAGTGGAGACTGGTTGATCATGGAAGAGGGTGAAAGGGGTTAAAATACTAGATGAGTAGTGGAGCCTAAGGTTGGCTGCATACAGTTAAATATAAATCCACGTTCCCGTTTTTAATTTCCTAATTCACGACGGAACTAAGGAATCACCAAACTAAAGAATGTAGCTCAGGTGGTTGCGCGAACAATGAGATTAAATACGGCACGACGGATTGTTTCCAAAGCGAAGCGCTGGTCATGTTCAAGTTTGCTTTGCTGCGCCACATATTTAAACAGTGATCGCGGCTTTTGAAGCAGGCAGCATGTCCTTTCGAACTGCCCGTTGTTTCCACAGCGACCAAAGGCTTCGTCGATTCCGGCACCTCGGATGAATGATGGGTCCATCAAGATGAAACTCGAATCTAAATTTCTAGTTAATAACCACAGCTTTGTGTACCGCCGAGGATTTGGAAACCCGAGGAGACGTGTTGCTTTTTGCACAAGGGAACCGTTGGGAAAGTCGCTTACGTGCCTATCGATCCGCCGCCCTTTGTCTGCTTTCCGAACATCCACTTGTTTCTTCAATCTCGTGCATTCGGCGGATAAACGCGACGCTGGATGCGACGGCGCGGACGCTGTTTCGAGAGCTGGTTCGTGGGATTTCGACCCACTCCGTCGGCCTCGACGCACCCACCGTGTCCTCTTCCCTGCCTGCTGTTGCAGGTAAGTTTAACCGCCTTATCCGTTCAACTAATGGAACCAAGCATCAAAGCCCGGCGTTCCTCCGTTGACGAGACCTCGAACTGTTGTTCCATTCCTCCCACCAATGAAATCTGTCCTATTTGCATTGGCAGCATTGACTGCTGAGTTCCTAGCTTCAACCGCTTTGGCGGATGTTAGACTCCCTGCAGTATTCTCGAACCATTTGGTCCTGCAGAAGGCTGCGCGGGTTCCCATGTGGGGTTGGGCCGATCCGGGTGAAAAAGTTTCCATCGCTTTAGATGGCCGGCAGGTGAGCGAGACAACTGCGGACCCGAAGGGAAAGTGGACGGTGTCGCTGGATTTGTCAGCTTTCGGACAAGGACCGTTTGAGATGATCGTTGAGGGGAAAAATCGGATCAGGATTTCTGATGTGGTTATCGGGGAAGTATGGGTGGCGAGTGGCCAGTCCAACATGGAATTCATCCTCAAGGATGCCATAGGAGCAGAGGCGGAGATTTCCCGCTCGAGCAATTCTCACATTCGCCAATTTCGGGTGGAGCGAGCCGCCACCGCCAATGTTCAGGTGGATTGCAAGGGGCAATGGCAGGTTGCCGATCCCGGCACAGCGGGAGAATTTACCGCGGTAGGCTATTACTTTGCCAAATCGCTCGAGAGTAATTTGCAAGTGCCAGTGGGATTGATCCATGCCTCGTGGGGAGGCACGACGGCTGAAGCCTGGACCGAACCTTCAGCCTTTGACTCGGACGCCGATCTTAATGCGGGGCGTGGGCGAGCCCTCAAGAGAATAGCGGAATATCCCCAGCTTCGAGCAGAATGGGTGAAGGCTTTTGGAACGTGGTTGAAGAATACCAAGCGCGAGGATACGCCCACTGCAGACACAGCGGCCTTTGCAGGAAAAGCTATTTCGGAGGGCGAATGGACCCCGATTCAGTTTCCCGGCGTGCTAGAAGCTAATAACCTTCCTAACGCTGGAGCAGTCTGGATGAGGCGGCAGGTGGAAATTCCACCCAACCTGGCAGGCACTCGCCTTGGGCTTTCATTTGGTGCCTTCGATACATTCGATAGCGTGTATTGGAATGGAGAGTTGATTCATAGTATTCGCTTCGAGGATTTTCCAGGCACCGGCTTTCTCCGACGCGGAGGTGATTATGTGATCCCCGCCAACAAGGTGTTAACCGGGTCAAACACTCTGGCACTTCGTTTTTTTCAGCCTGTCACGGCAACGAAGTCTGCGGCAGTTCCCAAAGTGGGCCCGATTATTATTTCTGGAAAATGGCTGGCGAAAGCAGAGTATGCCTTGCCTTCGCTTTCGGCAGAGGAAGCAGCCGCCGTCCCCAAGGCCCCGGCCATTCCTCCTCCGCCAGAATTATCTCCAAGCTATCTCTATAACGGAATGATTGCTCCAATGCTGCGGTATGGCATTAGCGGAGTGATCTGGTATCAGGGTGAGTCAAATAACTGGAGGGCGCATCAGTACAATGTTGCTTTTCCACTATTAATCGATGGCTGGCGCAAGGCCCGGCAACAAGGAGACTTCCCCTTCTATTACTGCCAAATAGCCAACTACTTGGAGAAGAAGCCTGAACCGGGAGAGAGCTCCTGGGCGGAACTGCGCGAGGCTCAGAACAAGACGCTGGCGTTGGCCAATACCGGTCAGGCCGTATTGATCGATATGGGTGAGGCAGATGATATCCACCCCCGTAATAAAAAGGAAGCGGGAGAACGTCTGGCCCGCATTGCGCTTGCGAAGACCTATGGCAAGGAAATCTCTTTCTCGGGTCCAGTATTTTCGAAAATGACGGTGGAGGATGGAAAAGCTCACCTGAGCTTCTCGATCACTGATGGTGGATTGGTGGCAAAGCCGCTCCCCAAGGAATACAACATCAGCACCCGCACGGGCGTAACAGCTCCACTGGTCCCCAACTCCCCTGGCAGTGAACTGGAAGGCTTCGCGATATTGGGCGATAACGGGAAATGGGTTTGGGCGAATGCAATGATAGAAGGTGAAACAGTCATTGTATGGTCTGACAAGGTGCCTAGTCCCATTGCAGTCCGCTATGGCTGGGCCGATAATCCGACCTGTAACCTCTACAATGCCGCCGGGTTGCCAGCCTCACCATTCCGGACAGACGATCTTCCTGTGTCCACCCTCAAGGAAAAATATTGAGCAAATTGAACGCCGGTTCCTGTGCTTGCGGTGCGGGAAACTTCATAGATAGGCCGTCTAACTATCGCGTGGAAATAAGGATGGGATTGTGATTTTTCTCGGCAGCCTTCAATTCTCCAAGCCACGCTCCATCATTTATCAGACGTTTCTGTAGTAACCGCGTGTCCAAGGTGCGATTGGACGTGCCGGTTTGCAGGGCTAGTGCTGCTGCCGTACCGGCGGCTTGTCCCATGCCAATCGTATTGGCCATGCATCGAACGGCTGACAGCGCCTCATGGGTGGCACTCAGGCATCTTCCTGCAACCCAGAGGTTATCCACTTTGAGAGGAACGAGCGAACGGTAAGGGATGGTCCAATATTGCCCTCCATAAAAATGATCGACGGGAAATTCCGTGCCCGCACCCGTAGGGTTGTGGATATCGATGGGGTAGGAACCACAATTGATGACGTCGGGAAACTTGACGAAGTTCCAAATATCCTCCCGGGTTAGGACATATTCTCCCACGATGCGCCGGGATTCCCTCACGCCGATTTTGGCAGAAGTCCAGACGATGTAGGCGGATTCAAACCCGGGAATACAGGGCCGCAGAAACTGCTCGATAAATTCCCAGACTTGCAGGCGTCCGTCGATCTCCGCGTTGGTTAGAGATTTTCCATCGGTGCCGTCGGCTCGCAGGACGCGCGTCGCGTTGAAGGTATATTCCCCCGTCCGCGATTCCGGCCCCCAAATTTCAGCAAGCGATGCGCGACGGGGATTGCGGAATTGCTTCTCTTCTGACACTTGGGCATAGAGACGTTCCAAGGCTGGATAGCCTCCCCAGGCAGCGAAGCGTATTTTATCAATTCCTCCGACTCCGAACATCATTGTCATTGGCTGGGTCAGGCCATCACTTTTACGCCCTTTCTCGTAGGGGACACCGGCTGCGACTGCCACATCGGCATCTCCCGTGGCATCGACGAAGGCTAACGCCTCGACCGCCTGCCGACCGCCTTTGCCCTCAATGACAATCGAGGTGATCTTGTTGTCGGAAACGATTGCGCGGGAAAAAAGCGTGTGCAGCCGAAGGTCCACGCCTGCTTCTGCCAGTTTCTCCAAGAGGATCACCTTGAGCTTTTCCGCATCGATATTCAGGCCGGTTTGCTCCGCGGGATCTCCGTCGATCCCGCCTTTTTCCCGGAGGGCATCCACCAGCTCCTGAAGAATGCCTTTAACCACTTGTTTCTCGCCATCGTGACACCCAAGAATGGGCAATCCACTGGTTAAATTCCCACCTGGGAAGCCCGCTGGATCGATCAGCATTGTTTTCGCGCCCAGCCGCGCAGCCGATAGAGCTGCCGCCACGCCAGCACTCCCAGCTCCTATGACAACGACATCACCGCCAGAGAAAAGCGGAGTGCTTAAATTTTCTTCAAGTAGCTTCATCGGTCTTGTTATTGAGCTGGCGTATCCCAGTATTCGCTGCCGAGCACAGGACTCAGAAGTTCGACATGGATATCTGCAAAAAGGTAATTGTATTTTTTCCCAGCATCAGAATAGATAAGTCCGCCGTTATCAGTAACCACCAAGCTGGCCGTGAGATTGGGTCCGGTATGGCGAAGAAGGACGATCTTGGATGGAGAAACCAGGGATAACGTGGACTTATCTTGTAAATTCCGGTTCATGCAATAACTCAGAGAGGTCTGGGTATCGGTCCGCTTGGGAATGCTGTTTGGGCAATTCCACACCGGGCTGGCTATGATCCCCGTGGAACCCGGCTGAAGATAACCGTCTACGCTTCGTGCGAAGCTCTTTGCTGGATCTATCATGAAATTACTCACCGTGCCTGCCTGTGCGGGAAACTTGCCGTTGTTATCTGCGGCATAAAGGATAAAACCAGTCCCAATCTGGCGCAGATTAGCGGCGCATTTGGTCGTATTAGCCTTGACCCGCATCTTACTCATGACAGGGAGAAGGATGGCTGCGAGCACACCTATGATGACGATCACAACCATGAGTTCGATAAGGGTGAAAGCCGTTTGACGCTGGCGGCGGAGGGGGTGGGGGGTATTCATAATTTTTCAAATTCGATAATTCGGAGTTCGGCTGGGTGAATCGAAAGGGGGACTCCCTTGGCAAGAACTTGAGAAGAAAACGTCCCGATAGTCTGGTTGTCGGCAAGGTCCTTTGCTTTCCAAGTGGTTCCATCGGGAAAAGCGGTTGAGGAAAGTTGAATGGTGACTGGCTTTCCCGGAACATCATCGAGACGTGGATTGCCCCCGGCCCATGTTTGATTGAGTAGAATTCCCCAGTACTTGCGTCCGTCTAAAGAACGGCGCAAAGCCACCCGTACTTGAGCAATATCACTTTTAAGGGGCCGTTGAAAGCCAATCCACGAGCCGAAATCGCTACAGGCATCCTGACTTGCACTCCAAGAAATGGGACTTGGCAGCCATTGGACAAGACCTTTGCCGAGGGTGTGGATTTTTCCGTCGGCAGCAATGCCAAGGAGAGTTCTCAAAGTCCACGTCTCCCTCCCTTCCTGATTGTAGCGCCCGGTCTCGCCCATGAGCATCAGTTTTCCTCCGTTTCTAACATATTCGAAGAAACGGTTCGCCCCCGCGTCGTCCAAGAGAGGGGCTTCGAGAAGCACGATGGCCGGCCAGCGCACCAGTTCCTCCGCCGGAGTTTTATCCGTGACGTAGCCCACTTGAGCGGAGTTCCGAACGGTTTGGCTGATCATCTCCGAAAATCCAAATGATTGCCGTGCCGTTGCCATCCAATCCGGCCACATAAAGGAGCGGGTCCGGTTGATGATGGATTGCACTCCCGTGGAAATGGCAACGGGTGCGTGGACCGGCTCGCTATCTACTAGATGACCCAGGGTGGTGGCAATTTGGGAGGTGTTTTTGGCCGCAGCTATGAAGTCGGCTCCGTCAGGACGGAACATTCTCCCCCACATCGAGTTGTAGCCTCCCTGGAGCGAGCCGTGAGAGAGCTTGTTAAACAAACACATCCGAATCATCGGCTCGTAGGGAGGTACCGCGCTGGCTTCGGCTTCCAAGGCTACTTTGCCCTGGCGGCAGATCGATTCAAAAAATGGACTAATCATGCCTTCACTTCCGCCAAAGCAGAGTGCTGCCTGGTGTCTTTTGAAGGTATCCAGTTGATACGTGGTGTCTCCCACACCCATCGTGCCGTACTGGTAAATCGGTCTAATAGGGTCTTCCTTTCGAATCACAGAAAGCATCTCGTCGAAGAACCTGGACGGATACGTTTGTTTAAATTCCTGCCAGGCCAGCCAAATCCGGCGAAGATCCAGGCTGTCGTTGAAAATGGGCTGCGGAGGCACCACGTCACTCCAGGCAGCAAGGGGTTTGCCAAGGGCTTTCGCGGTCTCCTCCAAGCTCCAGCCTTTCTTTTGTAGAAACTCACCGAAAGCAGCTCCGGTGGTGGGGCTGTAGTCCACGACAAAGCCATTCCGGGCGGCGTCGCTCCAGAAACTTTCCACGCCTTGGGAGAAGTTCCATCCCTCCACCACGCTGGCATCCTTGTATCTGTCGATGACGGCCCTGATGGTCTCGTAAAGAGCGGCCTTGATGCGGGCATCGGTTGGAGACCACTTTCGCAAGTAGCTGGCGACATGCTGGCGACTCTGGCCGTTTTGATCGCTCATCACATTGTACCACAACCAGCGAGGCAGACGATCCTGATCCTTCAGAAGCGTTAGGACTACGGGCGTCTTTGATTCAGCAGCTTGCTTCAGCCGTTCATCCAAGAAGCGAAACTGACGGAATCCTTCGCGAGGCTCCAGATCATCCCAGAAAAAGCAGAGAAAAGGAAGACTCCCAATCGCTGCGTTCATTTTCAGAAATTCACCACCCAGGGACACTTGATCCGGCAACACATTCCTGACGTCAGTCTGATAAAACTTGAACTGCCCGTGTAGTTTCGGTACTTGTGCAAAAACGGCCCGCTGGTCGGAACCCGGGTAGAAATAGGCAACACGGGCATCGATGACAGAGCCACTGCGGATTAATTCAAGGTCCAGTTCGATTCGCTGGCCGACAGATACATCTGTTGGCGCAGACGGGATGGAGATAGAGTCTGAGTTTTCGACTTTAGCCCGCCCTTGTTGGAGGGAGTTTGAAGCTCCGTCACGCCAATTCCAGGAAACCACGTCACCCGGCAAAGCACCCTTCAATGGGACGCCAAGAGATTCCGACGGAGGCTTTCCCTCCAAAGCCACCACTGACTTGTCTGGCCAGAAAATATCAAAAGCCTTTTGGACAGGCGCTTCCGGCAAGTTGGTCGTTTTACTCTGCCGCACCAAGTAGCTTGCTTCGTAATGGGAGGCTAATGTTCCTGCCGTATCGAAGAGTTTATAACGCACCCAGTAAGCCCCTTCCGGGAGAGCTGGTAAAATTTGGGCAACGCCTTCCGACTGTTCGCCTTCAGCAAGGATGAGATCATCTTTACCGCGGATTTGCCATGTGATCTTCGATGCGTTCCTCGCCGGTGCCTTAAGCAGGTTGAAATCCACCGATGCCGGAAGCGTCTCACCGCTGGCTTGTATCCTGAATCCAGCGTAGCTCAACTGCTTCGAAAGACTTTCGTCCAGATCTCTTAACGACCAAATATACGTTTCTTCTATCTGGTTGCTGACGCGGGTTAGTTTAACATCGCTAATCAGGACATTTCCACTCACATAAGGTGGGTACCTAAATATCAATCCGCGATAGCGCCAGCCCCCGCTCGCTTTCACCGATGGAAGCTGCCTGAGGGGCGCTCCGCGAGAATCCATGCGTAGCCGATAGGGAGTCCATGGACTGTCTCCGATGGTGGCTGTGCGATACGCCTGAAGATCACCTTGGGGAGATTCCAAAACAACTTGTGTTTGATGAGCCATCAACCCCCGGCTATACGCCCGCCATTCGATGTTTTGGATGTCTGGCGGCAGGGGGATGCTTTCCTTGAACCACACCTCCAGCCCGGAAGCCTTGGTTTTTAATGCTATATTGCTGACGTCATCCCCCTCTGGTCCTTGGTGCCCGGCGGTTTGGCAGGTGACATCCCCCCCGCCACTCAAAATCTGGATCTTTCCATCCATTACTGGATCGGAGTTACGTTCTGCCTCCGCATGGCAGCTAGGCTGGCTCAGAAGAACTAAGACAGCATTGAGCATGAGGGAAATACCCTGACGGACTATCTGCGTTGAAAAACCCAAGGTGGCGAAATTAGATGGCGGCTAGTGCGGCAGATGGCTGGGGGTACGTTTTCATACAACGGTTTTAATCCCCGAAGTTGGTCTCGCATAGGCAGGAGTTGAAATCGCCGCGGTTGAGTTCACCTAATGGAACGCGCATCGAATCGGCTTTGCGTGGGAAGCTGTTTTGCTTGATGGTGAAGGTGTGGTGAGCCTCCCTCCTGTGGAAAAAAATTCGGATTCCTTGACGCGCGGGCTTGAAATCCTGCAGAACCTTGCCGTTTGCGGATCTTCGCTCGGTCTCACCCAGCTGGCGAAGAACATGGAATTGCCGAAATCCACCACACACCGGCTACTGAATATCCTCCGGGATCTGGGACTCATAGAGCAACACTCAAGGACTCTGCGATACTCCGCCAGTGCGCGGTTGTTTGCCTTGATGTATGGATGGACCCATCATTTCGGGCCGAATGCACTTCTCCATCAAGTGGTGCGTGACTCTGCGGCCGTTTATTCGGCAACGGTATATCTCTGCATGCTCGCGGATCGATCGACCCACGTAATTTCTGCGGCTGGGTTTCTGGGCGACACGGCGGCGCTCGGTTCGACCACACCGGTGTATGCGTCTTCGGCGGGGAAGATTCTAGTGGCTAATCGTCCGGAACCCGAGTGGGAAAATTATGCGCCTGCCAATACGGATCTTCGGCTGACCGAGAAAACCAATCTCGATCCGCAATGTTTCTATCGTGAGTTGCGGATCGCTAGAAAAGAAGGCGTCGCGTGGAATCTCGCCGAGTCTGCAGATGCGATTGTCTCTGCGGCTGCACCTGTCCAGGAGCTTCTTTATGAACCGAGATTGGCGGTAGCTTTGGTAATTTCGGAACTCGATTTTACCGTGCAGACGCGAGTTAAAATGGCGCGGGATGTAAAAGCCATTGCAATGAAAATTTCGCGTATCCTCCGCAGGCAGGATGACGTCGCTTAGGGCGCAATCTTCAGAAAGGGGGCGGAATTAGGGTCGGATTGATCTGCAGAGTGAAAAACGAAGGCGTTTTGCAGCTCATCTTCGTTAGGAAGAGCATCGCCATCTTTTCGAGCCACCAGCTTCAATGCGACAAACGAGCTTTTCTTTGCCTGAGATTTCACAAAGGCAGTCACATCGATCTCCTGATAGGCGGCCGGTGAACGCCCGGTCAGACATCCCTTTTCCAAGAGTTCGCCGCTAGAATAATCCTCTTGTCCTGCGCCAATCGCATCGTGACCTGGCAGGCCATATAGATCGAGTTCCCAGTCTTTTACGTTGCTTTTCGAAAGGAGGCTTACATTCAAGGTAATCTGTTTTGCATCGACGATGGCTTTGCGATTTTCATCCGTGAGGAGGAATGGCAAAAATACTTGCGAGGAGTTCTTGTCTGGCGCTGTTTCGCCAGCTACGAGAATCGCCGCCTCTACACCGCCAAATTTGGCTTCCCCTAGAAGGTTTACGTCTCGAGCAATCCCGTTGAAATCGCGATCTATAAAGACGGTGGTTTCGGCAGTAGCGTGAACCAAAGCCAGAGAAGAATAGGACAAAAAACAGCAGATGAGAAATGAGAGTCTCATCAAGAGAGATTGTGGGGTTTCCATATATTCCCAACCATTGTGGGCAGTAGAAATGATTTCATAGGACGGTCATACCACGCGAAGATGGTCTCTCAAGGCGGCGGAATGAGATCGCAGCGATTGAGTTCACCTAATGGAACTCAATCGAGTGGGGCTTAGTTATGGGGTTGACCAAAAATAGCGCAGGCGGGAACGTGCCGACTCAAGACGGTCCTACCACTTTTATCTATTTTCGTGACGACTCCACCGCGGCTCATTTTTCACCTCCTCCCCAATGCCCACCTTGATCCAGTCTGGCTGTGGGATTGGCGCGAGGGACTGAATGAAGGGCTAACGACGGTGACCACAATCCTGGATTTGATGGATGAAGCCCCCGAGCTGACGTTCATCCGCGGCGAATCGTCGATTTATCAGCATATCCAAACGACTGCGCCGAAGGTGTTTGCGCGGATCCTGGCGATGATTGAAGCCGGACGCTGGGATGTGGTTGGCGGCACGTATGTGCAGCCGGATTCAAATTTGAGCTCGACGGAGACACTCTGCCGTCAGTTTGAGAAAGGTCTGGCTTATTTCGACAAGGAATTGGGCGTTCGTCCGCGAATTAGTTGGCAGGCAGATAGTTTCGGGCACGCACCCGGCTGGCCAAATGTTTTACGCAGTTTCGGGATGGAGGGTTTCACTTTTACCCGTCCGCAACAGGCCCAGTTTGCCCTGCCATCCCCGGCATTTTGGTGGGAATGCGACCATGACGACCGGCTGCTTTGTTACCGGCAGCATTACAAATGGTATTGCTCCGAACGCGACAACATGCACGAGGTGCTGGATAAAACGCTCGCCGGAGCGGCATCCCAGCCCGATCGCAATGTGGGCGTCCTCATGGGTCTGGGAAATCATGGCGGCGGCCCGTCGCGGCGGAATCTCGCGGATGTGGTTTCGTGGGGAAAACTGCATCCCGAAGTGGAACTACGCTACTCGACGCTGCATCGTTTTTTCGCCGCCTTGCGGGCGGAAATCGAGGAGACGCAGAGGCCGGTGCCGTCGGTCTCTGGCGATCTCGGTTACTGCCTGCGGGGCTGCTATTCTTCGGTGCAGAAGTTCAAAAGCTTGTATCGCCACGCCGAAACCAGCCTGATGTCGGCGGAAATCTCGCAGTCGATGATTGGCCATCAGTTGCCAGTCACGCCGCGGCAATCGCTCGACGAGGCGTGGGACGCGGTGCTTTTCAACAGCTTCCACGACATTTTGCCCGGCTCGAGCATCGAGCGCGCCATGGAAGACCAGATGGCCTGGACCGGGCTGGCGATTCATCACGCGCAGAAGGCGCAATTTGCCGCGCTGAATGCCCTGGCGGAGCGCGTGGACACTCAGGTTCCGCCGCCCGAAGGTGCGGATCAGCCGGCGGACGTTCCACTTTTGCTCTGGAACCCTTCCTCAGAACCTTTTTGCGGGCAGGTCGAACTGGAGGCTTCGCTCGATTACCGCCCGATCTGGGAATGGCAGCATCGCCGGCTCGAAATGCCCTTTCACGTCCTGGATGAAAACGGCGAACCGCTGCCGTTGCAGGAAATCGAGACGGAACACAATTCGATGGCCGATGTGCCGTGGCGGAAACGCGCAGTCGTCGCGTTGGAGGTGCCGGCTTTCGGCTGGCGCGTAGTCCGAATGGGCCTCGCCAAAGAAAAAAATCCTCGCGCAGATTCCCCGATCAATTGCCGCGCCGAAAGCGGGGATGAACCGTCGATCACGAATGGCGAATGGAGCGTGGCCGTGACTGATGAAAGCCTCGCGATCCGGCGCCATGGCGGCAATTTTTTCCTCGGCGCGCAGCATTTCCGCATGGCCGTGATGGAAGATCCGTGGGGTTCCTGGGGTGGCATGAAGGAAGAGCCGGATTCCTATCAACTGGATCAGGTCCGCGAGGAATGGAAAATCACCGCCAGCGAGATCGTCGAAAGCGGACCCGAAAGAGCGAGTCTCTGGACGCGCTGGGAGGGCGCGCATTCGTGGGCGGAACTGACCTTTTTCGTCGCGCGCGACACTCCCGGCGTGAAGGTCCACGGACGTTTGCTTTGGAACGAACGCAGCGCCCGTCTGCAACTCATTCTGCCTTCGACCGGCCCGGCAAAATGTGACGTGCCAGGCAGCGTGGCCGTTCGCCAGCAACGTGGGCAGGTGCCGGTGGGACGCTGGTTTCAGCGGCAAAACAGCGACGGAGGTGTCGTCGGAATCGCCAGCGACGTATTGAGCGACGCGGATTTTTTAGAAAATGAAACGCGCCTGACGCTGGCCCGCGCCTCGCGTTACGCGGACGATCAAAAAACCGGACCGACCGAACGCCGGACCGCACCGGCGGTTGATTGCGGCGAACTGAAATTTCGCCTCAACCTATATGCGGATGGAGTCACCGGGGACCAGGCCGCGCATCAGCTGTTGAATCCGCTAGCGGTGCTCGCCGTCACTCCCGGACCGGGCGATCTGCCGAGGCAGGGTTCTTTCGGTTCATTGCAGCCCGCTGGCGTGCGACTGCTCTCCGTCCAGAAGGTGGACGGTCACTTGCACATCCGGGTGCAAAATCGCAACGCCAGATCGGCTGAAACGACTTTCCAACTCGGCGGCGTGACCCATTCGCTCGGGCTACTCGGACCGCAACAGATCGTCACTCGATCCATCTAAAACCCTTCCCTCCCGAACATGCATCTCGTTGACTGGCTCCTCGTCGCGCTGCCGCTTGTATTCGTGATGGGCATCGCCATTTATACCCAGCGACAAATGAAAAGCGTCGCGGATTTCATGTCTGGCGGACGCATGGCCGGTCCTTATCTACTCGCGGTGGCCTCGGGTGAATTGCAGGCCGGAGCGGTAGTCTTCGTGGCCGGGTTTGAACAAATTGCCCAGGCGGGATTTACCACTTTGTGGTGGAGTTGGATGAGTATCCCGGCTGGATTGATTACCACGATTTTCGGTTTTGTTTATTACCGGTTTCGCGAAACGCGGGCGATGACGCTCTCCCAATTTTTTGAACTGCGTTACAGTAAATCGTTTCGCATTTTCACCGGCTGCCTCGGGTTTTTTGCCGGCATCGTGAACTTTGGCATCATCCCCGCCGTGGGTGCCCGTTGCATGATCTATTTTTTCGGCCTGCCGGCCAAACTGACAGTCCTTTCCTTCACGTTTCCGACTTACATCCTTCTCATGGCGGTGCTGCTCTCGATCGCGCTCTTTATGGCGCTGGCGGGCGGCTTGCTCACCGTCATGATCACCGATTGTGTGGAGGGAATGGTCTCCCAAATCTTCTATTTGATCATCATCGTCGCGTTGCTGACCATGTTTAGCTGGAACCAGATCAGCGAAGTCCTGCTGGATCGTTTGCCGACGCAATCGATGGTCAATCCCTTCGATTCGAAGGGGAACAAGGATTTCAACGGCTGGATAATTCTCATCGGCATGCTGGTGAACATTTACAGCACCGGCGCCTGGCAGAATTCGAGCGGGTACAGATCGGCGGCGATCACCCCGCACGCCGCAGTGATGGGCGGCATCCTCGGCCGCTGGCGGGAAAGCGGAAAATGGGCGGTCATGATCCTCCTTGCCGTCTGTGCGATTACTTTTCTGAAACACCCGGATTTCGCCGCCCAAGCCGCGGCAGTACATGCCGAAGTTTCGCAAATCGACAGCCCTCAGATCCAAAAGCAGATGGAGGTTCCGGTCTCTCTCTCTCATCTGCTGCCCATCGGGATCAAGGGAATCCTTTGCGCCGTTTTGCTGATGGGTATTTTTGGCGGCGACGCCACGCATTTACATTCTTGGGGCGGCATTTTTGTGCAGGACGTGTTAGTGCCCTTGCGGAAAAAACCCTTCGGCCCGGAGCAACATATTCGAGTTCTGCGCTGGTCCATCGTTGGCGTGGCGGTGTTTGCTTTTCTCTTCGGGGCGCTCTTTCAGCAGACGGAATACATTTCCATGTGGTGGTCGGTCACCATGGCCATCTACGTCGGAGGCGCCGGAGCGGCGATCATCGGCGGACTTTATTGGAAAAAAGGGACCACCACCGGCGCGTGGACGGCCCTGATCGCCGGTTCGTCGCTGTCGGTCACCGGCATCCTCCTGCGGCAGATTTACGGCAACGCTTTTCCGCTCAACGGCGTTGAGATTTCCTTCTACGTCACCCTGCTGGCCATCGCGCTCTACGTCGGAATCTCCCTCCTGACGAACCGCGAGGATTACAACATGGACCGGATGCTGCATCGCGGTAAATACGCCGCCGTGATCGAAAAGGTCGGTGACGAAATGGAGGCCATCGTTCCAGCGGAAAAAAAGTTCACATGGGGACGGATCATTGGCTTCGACGAGAATTTTTCGCGCAGCGACAAATGGATCACCGGCAGCGTCTTTGCCTGGGGCATGGTCTGGTTTTCCCTGTCAATCATCGGCACCATTTGGAACCTGATCGCTCCGTGGCCGGTCTCGTTCTGGACGCAATTCTGGAGGGTGTCCGGTATCGGCATTCCCATCGTGATCTCCGTCGTCACGGGCATTTGGTTTACCTGGGGCGGTGTGCGCGACATCAAAAGCCTCTTCCAACGGCTGAAAGCCCAGCGCATCAATCACCTCGACGACGGCACCGTGGTCAACAACATGAATCTCGATGAGACCACCGCGATTCGCGAAATTCCGCAGTCGAAGAAGTGAGTTCCATTTCCACGCTGCCAACCTGACGCGGCAATAAATCTCCCGCGACTTTACCACAGTGTTTGGCGCGAAACTAAACGAGCGAAAGTCGACCACATTCATTCGCCGTCTGGACGGATTACTTCCGTGGCTGCCCCTCTTAGTCGTGTTTAGATCGCGAGGATCATTGTACGGGAACTGGGATCACGCGTACACCGTCGGCGACGACATATCCGTTGGTTCCATTGGTGCGAAACTTCACTTCGGCGTTGGCGGGAGCGAGGGTGTAGGTGCCGAGAAGGTTCCAGCTGTTGCTATTAGTCTGCTGATTGACGGTCACTGTGGACACTGAGCCATTCGAGGTAACGATATCGACCGGCACGTTAGTCGCGCGATTGATTTCGGCCGGCCAACGGGCGTAAACCAGATAGCTGTCAGTCGCGGGCAGGGCAGGCTTGAAGGAGAAGCTCTTGGTGCCTTTGCCGGTGTTGCCGTCGTGAACGTAGTTGGTGCCCAGATAGCCTGGAGTACCGGTGGAGGGCGACCAGGTGCCGACGATGGTCACGGCGGCATCGGTGTTGTCCACGGTGGTCCCGACGGCTGGTAGCAGGCTCACAGCATCGGCAATCACATAGCCATTGGTGCCGGTGGTGCGAATTGTAATTTCGGCAGTGGCGGCGGAAAAGTTATAGTAGCCGAGGAGATTCCAAGTAGAGCCGTTGAGTTGCTGATTAACGGTGACAGTCGAGGTGCCGGAGGTGGTGACGATGTCGATGGGAACATTGGTCGCGCGATTGGGAGTGGCCACCCAGCGGGCGAAGACGAGGCAATCGCCGTCCGCCGGTAGCGTCGGCAGGAAGGCGAAGGACTTGGTGCCTTTATCGATGTTATTATCGTGGTGATAATTCGTGCCGTAGTAACCAGGCGAGGCGGTGGAGGCGAACCAACTACCAGTGAGGAAGACATCGGCGGTTTGGGCGTTGTCCACCGTTATCGCTTCGGGATCGAGTACGGACTTGATGGCGTTAAAATATACCGTGGCGAGATGTTCTTCACCGACAAGATTGGGATGAATGCCGTCGTAGCGGGCGTTGGCCGGCAGGTTGGAGTTAATATCTGCCAGCACGACCCGCGAGGCGGGCGTGTTTTTCGAAGTGACTACGCCGGAGATCGCGGTGTTGAAGCTGGCGCAGGCCGTCTCGTGATTGATGAATACCATGATGTTGGACAGGATGATTGTGATGTTAGCATTCGATGCCCGGAGCTTGTCGATGACGCTATTTAGCTGCGAGGTATAAGTGGCAGTGGAGATATTGTTCGCGTCGTTTGTGCCGATATTCAGGACAACTAGATCCGGTTTGTCGGTGGCGGACAAGCCGGCCAGCCAGGTATTAATGTTCTGGTCTAAATAGAGAGTGGTCTTTCCCCAGTGACCTTCGTGATCGCGATCAAAAGTCGTCGAGTAGTTCGGATAATTCGCCGCGCTTGGCGTTGGGGTAGTCGGGCTGGTGACGTTGAGGGAACCGACCATGTTCACCGCGTAGCCAGCATTCTTAAGTTTGAAATAAAGGGCGTAGCGGTAGGACGCATAATAAGTGCTGCCGATACTGCTTTTCCCACCTTGCGTGATGGAGTCGCCCAGCGGCATGATATTGATAGCCGCCTGCGCGGGGTCGGCGCAAAGAATGGCGAAGATGAAGCCGAATAAAGCCACGATCGATCGGATAAATGCAGGTTGAAACGCGGTGAGACGTGGCAATGATTGTTGATCTAGGTTCATAGTCTTGGGGGGTAGGTTCATGGTTTTTGGGGGCTTTGGAGTTAGGTTTGTATGATTGTTGATTGAGTCGTTGCCTGTTCATCGGCTTATTTTCAGGCGTAGAAACCGTCGCGTTGCTTGGGTGGGGGGTAATGAATCACGCACTTCCACGTTTTTGAGAGTGCCTGCGCCCGGCGTTTCGCTTGTGAGCGTGTCGGTCACCAGCGGCGTAAGCGCTGCGCCATTCGTGCCGGAAGCGATGTCGATCCAAGAATTGGGCATGTCCAGCGTGCTTGTTGCCTGCACCGTATAGATCAGATCGTAGAGGTTCGTGTCGCGTTGAAAGCTCAAAGTCAGCCGCCCCGCATTTGTGCTGACGCGTGGCAATACCGAGGCATCGGGATTGAGTGGGTCACCGCCAAGGCCATATTCGAAAATATTCATCACACCGTCGCCATCTGGATCAGTGAGGTCACTGCTGATCGAGGGATCGTTCATTTCCGTTAGGCTGAAGAATTGTGCTCGCCACGACCCAAAGGGGCTGGAATACATCACAGCGGGAATCGGGATCACGCGCACACCGTCTGCGATGACGTAACCGTTGGTGCCCGCGGTGCGGAACTTCACTTCGGCGTTGGCGGGGGCAAGCGTGTAGGTGCCGAGGAGATTCCAAGTATTACTGTTTGTCTGCTGATTGACGGTCACCGTCTTTACCGCCCCGCTGGAAGTGACGATATCCACCGGCACGTTGGTCGCGCGATTGATTTCAGCAGGCCAGCGGGCGTAAACCCGATAGTTGCCGATCGCGGACAAGACGGGCTTGAAGGAGAAGCTCTTGGTGCCTTTGCCAGTGTTGCCGTCGTGAACGTAGTTGCTGCCAAGATAGCCGGGAGTTCCGGTGGAAGACGACCATGTGCCGACGATTGTCACGGGCGCATCGGTGTTGTCCACGGCAAAGCCGGAAACATGGACGAGGCTGACCGCGTCAGCGACCACATAGCCATTGGTGCCGGTAGTGCGAATCGTAACGGAAGCGGTGGAGGCGGAAAACGTATAGCAGCCGAGAAGATTCCAAGCAGAGCCGTTGAGTTGCTGGTTGACCGTGACGGTAGAGGTCCCGGAGGCGGTAACGATGTCGATCGGCACGTTAGTTGCGCGATTAGGCGCAGCTACCCAGTGTGCATAGACGTAGTAATCACCATCCGACGGAAGTGTCGGAGTGAATGTGGCACCCTTTGTCCCCTTGCCGGTATTATTGTCGTGGATATAGCTGTTTAGGTAGGCGTCAGGGTTGGTGCTCGAGTTCCAAGCTCCCGTGAATGTGACGCCGCTCGCGTCTGCGTTGTCCTTGATCAGCGTCAGGTCGGAAGCGGTTACCAGCTCCGTGGAATTCCACGAGGAGCCGGTGTCGTTCTTAGCCGTAATGAGATAATAATAAATCGTGCCAGCGACGACGGTCGAGTCGGTGTAGCTGCATGTCACCGGGCTGGCCAAGGTCGTGTAAGGGCCGCCGCTTCGGGTGGCGCGTTTTACCTCAAACCGGGTCGTGCCCACGGGGAAGTTCCAGGTCAGTGAGACCAGCCCGGGAGTGGGCGTGGCACTCAGGGCGAAATTAACAGGGCCCAAGACCGGCGGCTCCATTCGGAAGGGCAGGACGGGCAGCGGTTGGCTCTCGGCATTAAAGAGATTGCCGGTGAATAGATTGCTCATTGCATAGCGCACATAGAGCGGGGCAGGCACCGATGTGCTGGCCACTCGGATCGAGGACGACGACTCCAGCACCGTTGTAGTGGCTGGGTAATACACTCCATCGCTACCGGCGACTTCGAGCCCGGTGGGAGCGGCGTTGCCGGTGGTAGTCAGGGCGGCGGAGCCCTTCATATCGAAGGAGACGCGAAGCACTCCGGGCGAAGCCAACTCGACGCCGAGCGGCGCGGGGCCTTCGGAGACCAGACCTGTTGCGCCGTCGAACTTCGCCCGGACAAGCGTGGCAAGACGCCGACCCAGCTCGACCTTCGTGCGCGGGTGCAATTCCCGATCGGCGTCGCCGAGATCCGTCAGACTGGAACCCAAGTCGATGGAGCCGAGGACGGCGGTGGAGGGCTCTTGCAGAGTAGTAGTCTGGGCATCGCGCAGCCACGGCCAGTAGATCGGTTCGCCAGTATGAGCGAAGCCGGGCAATTGCACAGTAACCCACGGGCGGGCGGTACCACCCCAGAGTGTGCGCCAGCTCTGGATAAGGAGTCGCTGGGTGATCGGATAAGTGAGCACACCGGCCGCGTTGGCGTTGCTCTCGCCTTGATACCAAAGGAAGCCGCGGAGAGCGAAACGACGCAGCGGATAGATCATGCCGTTGTAGCAGACAGCGGGCTGACGCTGGCGTGTGCCCTGCACGTCGGGAGCGTTGGCGGGATCAGCCGCGATGACGGCAGCGCGCGCGGCGAGGTCGGGGCGCGAGGCCTGCGTTTCGGCGCTTAACCACGATTCGATCAGAGTCGAGCCCCAGGCGGCCTTGATGATGCCGATCGGCACGCCCGGGTTGGCGGCGCGATAGCTTCGCGCGAAGAAAAACCCAGATGCTGTGAATCCATCTACGGCGGGGACGGCGGTGCTTTGCCACTGGTTGCCCGTTTCGTCTGCGCGGTCGCCGAGCGTCTCCTGTGGCGCGGCGTTGTAGAGATGCTCGACGGAAAAATGCCGGATGAGGTCGTCGGTGGCGGGGTTAAGAGCAGTGAAGGCCGTGTTCGCGTTATTTTCCTTCACTGTCAGATCCATGTTGGACTGGCCACTGCACAGCCAGACATCGCCTACGAGCACGTTGTCATGGGTAATCGTTTGCGTGCCGCTCGCGATGGAGAGCACAAAGGGACCTCCAAAGGTGTTGACCGCCGGCAAGGTGACGATCCATTGGCCGGTGCCGTTGACTTGCCCGGTGCCGGAGGTGAGCGTGGTCGCTCCATTGCGGAGAGCCACTGTCACGGTCGCTCCCGGGGCACCGGTGCCCCAGACATTAATCGGCTGCGAGCGCTGCAAAACCATGTTTGGGCCGAAAATTTTGTCGACCGTAAACGAAAACGCCGGACCGAGCAGGGACTGGATGGCGGCGAAATATACGGTCGCGAGATGCTCCTCGCCCACCAGATTAGGATGGATGCCGTCGTAGCGCGCGTTGGTCGGCAGGTTGGTGTTGATGTCCGCCAACACGATGGGCGATGCGGCTGTGCTGAGTGAAGGTGCGAGTTGCGCGAGCGCCGCGTTGAAATCGATGCACGCTGTCTCGTGGTTGAGGAACACCATGATGTTCGAAAGGACGATTTTCACGGACGGGTTGGCGGCCCGTAGTTTGGCGATGACGCTGGTCAGCTGCGAGATAAAGGTGGAAGTAGGGATGTTGTTGGCGTCGTTGGTGCCGATGTTCAGAACGACTAAATCCGGTTTGTCGGCGGCGGGCAGGCCAGCCAGCCAGGTGGTGATGTTTGAATTCGGGTTCGAATTCAAATAGGCGGTGGTTTTGCCGAAATGTCCCTCGTGGTCGCGGTCGAAACTGGTGGCGTAGAGCGGATAATTCGTCGCGCTTGGCGTCGGGGTGGTCGGGCTGGTGACGTTGAGGGAACCGACCATGTTCACGGCGTAGCCGGCGCTCTGGAGTTTGAAATAAAGCGCGTAGCGGTAGGACGCGTAATAGACACTGCCGATGCCGCTTTTTCCACCTTGGGTAATTGAGTCGCCCAACGGCATAATATTGATAGCTGCCTGCGCTGGCGCTGGGACGAGAACGGCTAAAAGGAGGCCAAACAGAGCCGCTAGAGATCGAATGAACGCGGGCGTCAGGGGGCGCAACATAAAAGGGGTTTAATGGAAAGAATGTCCTTTGGCGGAAACT
The DNA here is from genome assembly GCA_039930045.1 of Chthoniobacterales bacterium. Taxonomy (NCBI): domain Bacteria; kingdom Pseudomonadati; phylum Verrucomicrobiota; class Spartobacteria; order Chthoniobacterales; species Chthoniobacterales bacterium. Next base: position 118,217 of record JBDSQB010000005.1, read on the forward strand.
AGGCCTTTTTTCTCCTAAAGTAGAAAGATGCGGCAATGCCCGAACAAAAAATGCCCATGATCACAGTGGATGGCTCGGGAACCACAGCCACATAAATATCTCCCGCTTGGGCTCCAAAACTTACCCCATCGCCCACAAAGAGGGTGCCGGTCAATCCAGCGCCGAGGTTCGTCACAGTGAGTCCGCTAGTAATTTCTCGCCCGGATGCTCCACCCAAGACCAGACCCTGCCAAGTGTCTGCAGCTTCGGTAGAAGTCGCTAACCCATCGAAGAGCCGATAGACACCCGCAGCACCGGTGCCTAGGAAGTTAATCGCATTACCGTTGAAGGCCACATCATCAACCGCAGAGTTGCTAATCACCAAAAGATCGCTGGCTCCGGGTATCAGGAACGTTCCGGCCGCACCGAGGGCGAACAGAAAGTCTGAGCCGGAAGCCATTGAGAGAATGTTAGCAGCCGTGCTCCCTCCACTATCTAGCGTCAGAGTGCCGATGCCAGCCCCCGGAGTGCCTGCGACAACTCCCGGAGCGAGGTGACCGCCGCTGGATACTGAGACAAATTGCTGGGTAGATCCGAGAACAGTCGGCCGAATTTGACCGGTGCCGCCGAGCGTCGCTCCGACCGTAATACTCCCGGTGCCTGTCGCTGAATTGGTACCACTTACCGCAGTGTTAGCCTCCAACGTGCCTGCGTTGATGAAGGTTCCGCCGGAGTAGGTATTGACGCCGCTTAATTTAACCACGCCGTTACCGACTTTCTTAATGAACTGATTGGTGTTCCCCGCTGAGCTGGAGATCACGTTGGTGAACGACACAGTGCCTCCAGAGGCGGAGGTGAGATTTAGACCGTTGTTCGCAGCCCCAATATTCGCGAGGTTAACGGTGCCGGAGTAAATCGAGGTCCCGGTCGTTTGTGAGCCTCCCACGGTGTATGAGCTGTTTGCACCAGCGTTGAAAGCGATGTTGGCAGGGGTCGAGAAGGCTCCGGTGGTGAACAGGCTTGCCTGAGTACTCACAGCACTACTACCCAAAGTTATATTCTGGCCACCCAAGGCTCCATTGTTGGCAATCTCAAGCGTTCCACCCCTCCAAACTGTAGTCGCTGAAAATGCATTGCTCCCCTCGAGTCTCAAAGTGCCGGTGTAAGGCGTAGTTGATGATTCAAGTTTGACGACAGCGAACCCGGACCCTGAGGCAATGCTGCCCGTGACAGTCATGCTACCGGTGCCCTGAATGGAAAGCACATCCGTAGTGGCACCAGTTCCGTTGGTCGTGTTTACACTACTGACGACAACAGGGGTGCTATTGGTAAGCGTCAACAAAGGACCCGTGGCATTAAGACTAATGCCTCCATTTAAATTCAAAACAGTCGTGCCGTTGTTAATGGTGCGCGCACTACTTGAAGAAAAAACAATTCGGGGAGCGATGTTGGTTGTCCCGCCGCCCGTCGTGATGATCGAAGTATCAATGGTAAAGACGGAAGAGGTCGCTGTGGTTATATTATAGTCGGCTTGGCTGTTGTCGATGTTAAGCGTCGCGATCTGAATATTGACATCTAGATTGGGATTCACGGCGGTGGCGACCGCCGCGAGGGTCGCATTGTCACCACCTGCGGATCCTGGATAGGGGGAAGCGCTCCAATTAGCATTGGTGTTCCAGTCAGAACCGGTGTTTAGCCAAGTGCCGGTAGCTGCCTGGGCCAGCGGAGAAAATGCGGTGATGAAAAGCCCGAGGCTGAGGGCGACGCATTTGGCGAGGGACGAGGTGGAATATTTGTTTTTCATAGGGAGGGAAGACAAAGCGGATAAGTATTGAGGCTTGGGTTCAGATGAAACTGAGCCAGTTTCCATCGACGCTGCGGCAGAAGTTGATCTAGGGAACGAATGTGTAACGACCATAGCAACCGCTTGGTTGGCAACCAAGAGATGGAGGTATCCCTATTTCGACATTGTATGATCTGTTTTTAAACATCCAGGAAGCTCAACGGAGTGAAGTAAACCTAAAATCCAAGAAGGACTTTCGACTTTGGAGAACTTGTTAACATTCCTGGGACGAAGAGGATAAACACAGTCTGCGCGGATTAGAGCGCGCGCATTGTGTCGTCAGAATCCAACCGTAGCTTACGGTGCCAAAAGACTTCCCTTCATCACTGCTAAAGCGACAGTTATAACAACCGCTACAATTCCATAGTTCCAGTTGGTTAGTAGCCGTCTAAAGAAAAGCGCCTCCCCACGCGAATGGAGAAGCGTTTTCGATTTAGCCTTTATGTTTTAGAGGCTGCGACGGCGGGCGCGCTGCACGCCGATTAAAATCCCGAATCCGCCGATTATCATCGCATAGGTGGATGGCTCGGGGACCGCAACGACATTGAGATAAATATCTCCAGCTTGAGTTCCAAAACTTCCCCCATCGCCCACAAAGAGGGTGCCGGTCAATCCCGCAGCGAGATTCGTCACAGTAAGTCCGCTAGTGATTTGACGAGTGGATACTCCACCCAGAGTCAAACCCGCCCAAGTATCTGAAGCTTCAGTAGAAGTCGCTAGCCCATCGAAGAGCCGATAGACACCCACCGCTCCAGTGCCTAGGAAATCAATCGCGTTCCCATTGAAAGCCACATCGCTAGCCGCAGAGTTGCTAATCACTAGAAGATCGTTGGTTCCATCTACTGCAAACGTTCCGGCAACACCGAGGGCAAACTGAAAGTCTGAGCCGGAAGCCATTGAGAGAATGTTAGTAGCCGTGCTCCCTCCACTATCTAGCGTCAGAGTGCCGATGCCAGCCCCCGGAGTGCCCGCGACAACTCCAGGAGCGAGATGACCGCCGTTCGATACCGAGACAAATTGCTGATTCACGCCTAGAACACCTGGCCGAATCTGGCCAGTGCCGCCGAGCGTCCCCCCAATGAAAACCGTTACATTCCCCGTGCCTGTCGACGAGTTAGTGCCGCCTACTACAGTATTAGCCTCCAACGTGCCTGCATTGATGAGGGTCCCGCCGCCGTAGGTATTTACGCCGCTTAACTTGACCACGCCGTTACCAATTTTCGTGATGAAGTGAGCGGAATTTGCCAGGCTGGATATCACGTTGGTGAACGATACTGTGCCTCCAGTGGCGGCGGTGACATTTAGACCGTTGTTCACAGCTTGAAGAGCCGTGAGGTTAACGGTGCCGGAGTAAGTCGATGTCCCGCTTGTCTGCGAACCTCCAAGAGTAAATGAAGTGTTTGCACCGCTGAAAGTGATGTTGGCAGGGGTCGAGAAGGCTCCAGTTGTGAGCAGGCTTGCCTGAGTACTTACAGCGCTACTACCCACAGTTATATTTTGGCCACCCAAGGCTCCATTGTTGGCAACCTCGATCGTTCCACCCCTCCACAATGTAGTCGTCGAAAATGTATTGCTCCCCTCGAGTCTCAGAGTGCCGGTGTAACCCGCAATTGGTACAGCAAGACTGATGGTATTGAACCCAGCCCCTGGGGCAATGCTGCCCGTGACCGTCATGCTGCCGGTGCCCTGAATGGAAAGGACATCGTCCGCTCCGGGGCCGTTGCCCGTGGTTATACTACTCACGACAATAGGCGTGCTATTGGTGAGCGTCACCACAGGCCCTTGGCCAATAAGACTAATGCCACCATTCAAGTTTAGAGTAGTCGTACCGTTGTTAATTGTACGTGCACCAGATCCAAAAAGGATTTGGGGAGCGATGTTGGTCGTCCCGCCGCCAGTCGTGACGATCGAAGTGGCAATGGTAAAGACGGAGGAGGTCGCCGTGGTAATATCATAATCGGCCTGGGTGTTATCGATGTTAAGTGTATTGATCAAAATACTAACATCGAGATTGGGATTCACGGCGGTGGCGGCCGAAGGGAGCGTAGCAGTCTCACCACCAGCGGTTCCAGGATAGCTGGCACCACTCCAATTCGCATTGGTGTTCCAGTCAGAACCTATATTGAGCCAATTGCCGGTAGCTGCCTGCGCCAGCGGAGAAAATGCTGTGATGGAAAGCCCGAGGCTGATGGCGACGCATTTGGCAAGGTCCAAGGTGGAATTATTTTTCATAAGGGGGAAACGGGGGGAAGTGGTTAATGTGTACGATCAATAGCGACCTTTTGTTTGAAAACAAGGTATGGAGGTTTCCTATCTTCGACATTGTATGATCTCTTTTTCTACATTCTCGAAACTCAAGGGCGGCAAATCACTAGATCCGATGGGCAATTGGGCCTAAAAGAACTGCAAAGGAGTGCGCACCTAATGGACGCCAAATTTCCAAAAATTCTCCAAAGCCGCACGCAATCCAGTTTGCGGATTATGTCGACATCAGATAACCAAAAGGGTAAGTTTGTCGCACCCCCCCCATGAATTCGTTTCGCCCCCCCGATTATTCTACCCCTGCTCTGCGTTGGAGCTGCCTCCGCACAGATATACTCTGGATCTACGACGGCCCTGTGGCGGCAGAGTCATTATACGTAGCAGCAGATCATCGTTTTGCGGAATGGGTCTGGCTCATTAGAGCTGGCAGCGTGAGTTTGAAGATGGGCAACCAGACCACTGTCGCTCACGCCAATCAATGGCTGGTGTCTCCCCATGGCTCGACGCTTCAAGAATTTTCTTCCGATGCCCACATCCTCTCTGTTCATTTCCGATGCCAATGGCCTTCCGGAGAGAATTTGTTCACGGAAAACAATGCGGTCGTCCTTGATGCCGAGAAGTTTCCTCGTCTGGAGAGAAGCGCTTACCGATTGGAAAGGCTGGTTCGCAAACACTTTCCCGGGGTACGCCTGGAGTTTCTTCAGCAGACGACGGAATATCCGGTGTTTCTGAAAATCCAGCAAAGATTCCTGCAATGGATGATCGATTATTACGATGCCATGTCACACGAAGGGAAGATTCTTTCTCGTGCGGGTGGGGGAGATGAACGTCTTTGGCGCGCTGCAGAATGCCTGCACACCGTGCCTCTCGACAGCTCGTTTCCCGCCGCTCATCTCCAGCGCGAGACCTCGTTGGGAAGAGCCCAACTGGATCGTCTATTCCTCAAGGAATTCAACACCACACCCTACGAATACTGGGAACAATTGAGGCACGAATCAGCGGTCAGGAGCCTCGAGGCAACGACCATGTCCATTAAGGAAATCGGCTATCGGCTGGGATTCAAACAACCCTCCCACTTTACCAAATGGTTTTCCCGACGCATGGGGTCCGCACCGCAAGATTATCGCCTGCACGCAGCAAAATCGCCTCACCATAAAATAGAGACCAGACCTCCAGCCTTTCTCGTCGAGAAATTTCCAAAAATACCTGTTTAGCCATTGTCTGCCCTTTAGCCCCTGTTCTTGGACCCTCCAAGGATCTGGGATGGCTTTATTCTTGAGTGCATATTTGGGTGCACGAGGCTGAAGATGCTACCCGCCGCTTGAAGGAGTCACTGACAGACTGACTCTCATCTAGAGACCGTAACGGCTTGATTGCATCGGAAGATGTTAGCTTTGAGTGTCACGGCCATTCAAGCTATCCGGTCTTCGCACCAGAAATCTTTCGGCTCGACTGGTCCGGAAGGACAGGAGGAGGCTACGGGCACTGGTGCTGAAACAGGCCGAGGCGCTGGCAGACTCGTGGACCCTTGGCTTGAGCCATAGAACACCGCTGCCCGAAAATCGATTATGGTAGCGCGGCTCATCGAGCAGTCACGAGATACAAGCTGGCTTGAGGTTTCAAGAAAACATGACATGCTCCGATTCATTGAAGGACAAAATTAAGACTGATCCTACCCGCAATATGTCTGCGCACATGGCCGAACGTCAGTGAATATGCCTTAACTATTGCCTTAAGATAAGCATTCAAAACGCTGATAATCGACGCAGGTCGTTCAAATCACTGTCTCCATAGTTCAACGGATAGAACGAGGGTTTCCTAAACTCTAGATCTGGGTTCGATTCCCGGTGGAGACACTCTTTTGGATTGTTTTCCACTCATTCGTGAGAAAGATCAGCCATTTTTCCAAAAAAACATTTGTCACAAACGAGAATCGGTGGTTTATAGCTCGAACTCCCCAGTTACTTCATATTCTCCCCGACTATGTTCATCATGTTTTCCCTCATCGGAGCTGTCTTTTTGACCGGCTCCCTAATGCTCTTGTGGGCCAATTTCAATGCTGTCGAAGGCTACGAAGACGAAGAGGGTTTTCATACTGGCCGCCGTTCCAAGCGCTAGGCACTTTTTCTCGCCTGATAAAGGCTAACGATGCCGCCCGCCAGTTGCCGTGATTCGGATGCAACTCCGCCCACTTGCTCCATGAGACCGGTCATTTGCCTGCCGCTCGGAAAAGCCTCGATGGATTCGCCCAGATAATCGTAGGCGCACTTTTCTCCAGTTAGCAGGCCAGCGAGACGCGGGAGAAAATGCCGCAGATAGAGGCGATAGGGGAGCCTGAGAAAATTGCACGGCATCGAGAAATCCAGAACGAGTAAGAGTCCGTTGGGCTGGAGGACGCGCAGGAATTCACGCAGCGCCGTCTCGTAGGACGCCATGTTGCGGAGCCCAAAGGCCACGGTGAGCACGTCGAATGTGTCATTGGCAAAAGGCAGCCGCGTGCCATCGGCACCTGTGAGATTCGGCACGTTTTTCAACTTGGCTTCGGCGAGCATGGGCAGGCAAAAATCGGCCGCGACGACTTCCGCTTCCGGGCAATATTTTGCCAGGGTCAATGCCAGATCGCCGCTGCCTGTGGCCAGATCGAGGATCAGACGGGGCCGGTGGGCCGCTGCGATTTTGCCAATCCGCCGACGCCAGCCGTAGTCGAGGCCGAGACTAAGAACATGATTCGCCAGGTCGTAGCGCCGGGCGATTTTCCCGAACATCGTCTGAATGAAGACCGGATTCTGCGGGTGGGCTTCCATTCAATTCGAGGGCTGGGAAAGAAGCGTGTCGGCTTGCGGCGTGCGCCAGTCGGCGAGACCGAAGACGCGCACGCGCTGGTTTTTGCCTTTGAGTTGACGCTCCCCGAGGTCGTTCAGGGCGGGTTGCGGACGAAGTTCATTCGCAAAATCTTCGGAGAGAACGATGTCCTGGTTTAGCTCCTTCATCACCGATTCGAGCCGGAAAGCCGTGTTCACCGCATCGCCGATAATCGTGGCATCGCGCTGGGCCACGAGTCCGATATTTCCACAAGTGACCGGGCCAAAGTGCAATGCGACTCCCACGCGAAACCGTGCATCCGTCTCCAGCCAGGTGCGCTTCTCGGTTGCCGCGAGAAACTTCTGCCCCACAGCCAGCGCGGCGGCGCATTCGACCCCTGAGATCGTGCCCTGACTCGGCTTCGGCCAGTAGGCGAGAATGGCGTCGCCGATAAATTTATCAATCGTGCCGCCGGAGAGATTGACGATATTTCCCGCCTCCGCAAACCAGCTCCCGAGGCCGCGCGCCAGCAGATCGGGAGTCGTCGTTTCCGCCACGGTGCTGAACCCCCGGATGTCGCAGACGAGGATCGCCACGTGCTGGATCGACGAATCCGTGCCCGCTCCAGTCGTGCCAATGGTCACATCGACGACGCCATCGCCATCTGAGTCGCCTTCTTCAAAGGTCTCGAAACGCAGCTCGTGATTGGAAATGCGGATCACGGCATTTTGCTCGAGCGTCACCGGAGTAACAACGCGATGGCCGTTGACATAGGTCCCGTTGCGACTGCCGAGATCCATCAATTGATATTGAACTCCGTTGAAGCAGCGAATGAGCGAATGCTGCCGCGAGACGCGCGGATCGGACGACAGACAGACCGTGTTGTCCGGCGTGCGGCCGATGGTGGCGGTGTTGCCGATAATGATTTCAAAAGGTTCCCCGGAAGGCGGCGAAACGTGGACGCGGGCTGGCATGGGGCAGACATTGCACGATTTCGCCAGTGGTGTCCATCGGTGCGACTTGCGAAGCGACGTTGCATTTCTCCCCGTGAGCGGATTACATCACGGGCACCAATGGCCGAGGCGCAGCGATTCCAGCATTACGAAGTCGAGATGAAGCCCGATGGCGCTCCCTTCGAGTTGGGTCGGGGCGCGATGGGGATCACTTACAAAGCCTTCGACACCAACTTGCGCTGTCCCGTCGCGTTGAAAGTCATCACGCATAGCTACCTCGGCAGCGAGGTGGCGCAGCAACGTTTCTTTCGCGAGGCACGGGCAGCGGCGGCGTTGCGGCACCCAAATGTCGCGTCGGTCTTCCACCTCGGGCAGGAGGGCGAAAATTTCTTCTACGCGATGGAGTTCGTCGAGGGCGAAACCGTGGACGCGCTCCTGCGGCGCGAAGGTCCGATCCCGGTAGCGAAAGCTCTGCAGATCGCACTGCAAGTCAACCGCGCGCTGGGCGCCGCCGACAAACAAGGCCTCGTCCATCGCGACCTCAAGCCAGCCAACATCATGATCCAGGCCGACTCGGAGAACGAGCTGCTGGTGAAATTGATCGACTTCGGCCTGGCCAAATCCGCCGTGCGCGACGCCAGCGAAGCGACGATCACGATGCAGGGTTTCCTCGGCACGCCGCACTTTGCCAGCCCGGAGCAACTCGAGGAAAAAGACGTCGATATTCGGTCCGACATTTACTCTTTGGGCGTCACGCTCTGGTGCATGTTGCTGGGGAAAACGCCCTACTCCGGCTCGCTCGCGCAAGTCATGAGCCAGCATCTTTACAAGCCGGTGCCGCTCGATCAACTCGTGGGTTTCAGCCCGAGCGTCGCCGCCTTGTTGCGTCACATGCTGGAAAAAGACCCGGCCCGGCGTCCGCAGAATCCCATGGAACTCCGCCGGGAAATCGAGGACTGCCTGGAGACGCCGCAACTGCAAGCTCCGTTGGCGGCCGCGAGCATGGAAAACTTCGAGACACTCGCAGAAACCATCGCCGAACCACTTCAAACACCCGCCGGAGCACTTCAAACACCTGCCGGAGTGGTTCAAACGCCTGCCGGAGCGGTTCAAACACCTGTCGGAGCGGTTCAAACACCTGTCGGAGCACTTCAAACACCTGCCGGAGTGGTTCAAACATCCGCCGGAGTGCGCCAAACGGGAAAAGGAGTCGTCTTGATCCTCCTCGCGTTGCTCTTTTTCGGGGCTCTCGGTGGTGGAGCCTGGTTGGTCTTGCAGAAAATCCTCCAGCCACATTCGACTCCGACTCCCATCGCGGAGGCGACGCCCACGGCGACTCCCGTAGTTGCCAGCCCGACGGCGACTCCGATCGTTGCCACGCCTCTGCCGACGCCGGACCCGGAGGCGGTGTTTCAGGAGGCATTCGCTCGGGCGCAATCGCTCAATTCCGATGGAACTCAAGCGGCGGCCCAGATGCAGGCTTATCTCGATTTGCTCCAAAAATACCCCGGTCGGAGTGAGATTCGCACGCGGCTCGAAGGCATGACGGCGCGTCTCATTCGCGACGAATCGCCCTTGGCGCCCGGCGAGTTTGAGAAACTCCACAGTGCATTGGAACTCGCCGCCAAGTCGGGCATCGTTCGCGCCGAATTGTTGCTCGCGCAAAACATCCGCGCCAACGAACCGGATCGTGCGCTGGATTTATACGAAGCCGTCGCCCGCACCGGCGATGTCTCGGCCATGCGCCAAGGCGGGCTGCTTTACTCCAATCGCAATCGACCCGGCGACATGCTGCGAGCCGTGGGGTTGTTTGAGCAAGGGGCCGCGCTGGGCGATGCCGGTTGCAAACTGGCCGCCGGCGAGACGTATCTGCTGGGCAAAGGCGTGCCGCGCGACGTCTCCAAGGGACTCGCCTACCTGCAGGAAGCCGCTGCCAGCGACGAGCCGCGCGCCTGGGATAAATTGGGCGATTACTACAATCGCGAGAAGGATTTCCCGAAGGCGCTGGAGGCATTTACGCGGGCTCGCGCCCTCGGCTGGACTCCGGCGCTGGCGAATCTCGGTGCGCTTTATATCAATGGCAGCGGGGTGCCGTCCGATCCAAAGCAGGCCGACGCGCTCTTCGCCGAAGGGGCCGCGAAAGGCGATGCGCGGGCGATGTTTTTTCATGCCCAATGTCTGCAATCGGGCTTGGGCACGACGAAAAATCTGGAGGACGCCCGCTCTTGGTATCGCAAGGCGGCGGCTGCCGGAGACAAGCGCGCGGCGGATTGGCTGGAGAAAAACGGCGGATAAGGTTCTCACTCGACTGACGTTTTTTCGCTGGCAAACCGGTCTTTTTCCCGCCTAATCTGCGCTCAACTATGAAAAACCCCACCATCAAGGCTTCTGCCTGCGTCGCCACACTCGCCCTCTTCGTCACCGGTTGCGAAAATCTCTCGCCCGGTGCCAATGCCGCCCTGTTCGGGGGTTTGAGCGGAGTCGGAGCCGGGACCATCGCCCGCAGCGCCGGAGCCAGCACGAACGAATCCCTCGCCATCGGAGCCGCCACCGGCATCGCGACGGCCATCGTCGTTTACATCGTCGCCAAGCATCAGGCCACGGAGCGTCAGCATCAGATCGCCGAGGAGCGCGCCCGCATCGCGGCAGCTCGTTTGGAACGTCAAAGAGCCGCGCAGGCTTCCGCCAAAAAGAAACGCAAGAGCCGTTACATCGCGGTGGATACGGAGCGCAATTCCGAGAGCACCGGCAAAAAATCGGTGATGATTTTCGACACAGAATCGAAGGAAATCGTGGGCAACAATGTCTATGACGTGCAATCGACTCCGGCCAAGGGCGAGGTGGCGAAGTTTGATACGTATTCCGCCGAATACGTCGGCACGGGTGCTTAGAATCGACTCAAACTGAAACGAAAACACCGGCTGTGAGCGAACTCATGCAGCCGGTGTTTTTGCGTTTGGGAGTGATCCGAGTGGGATCGGAATATTACTCGAATGCCGTCGCGACGAGCGTGGCGTTGTGACCGCCGAAGCCGAAGGAATTGTTGACGACGACTTTGACTTTGGCCTCGCGGGCTACATTAGGAACGTAGTCGAGATCGCAGGCAGGATCCTGGTTTTCCAGATTGATCGTCGGCGGGAGAATGCCGTCGCGCATGGCCATGATGCAGGCAGCCATTTCGATGGCACCGGCGGCACCGAGGGTGTGGCCGGTCATGGATTTGGTGCTGCTGACGGCGATTTTTCCACCGTTTGCAGGGATGGCTGCGTCGCCAAATGCGAGCTTGATCGCCTGAGTTTCCGCAATGTCGCCGAGTCCGGTGGAAGTCGCGTGGGCGTTGATGTAATCGACCTCGTCGGGATTCACCCCGGCGTGTTTCAGCGCCAGAGTCATGCAACGTGCGACGGATGATCCATCGGGGCGCGGACTGCTCATGTGGTAGGCGTCGGCGGTGACGCCGTAGCCGGCGAGTTCGCAATAAATCCGGGCTCCGCGAGCCTTGGCGTGTTCCATTTCCTCGAGGACGAGAACGCCCGCGCCTTCGCTGAGAACGAAGCCATCGCGCCCCAAGTCAAATGGACGGCTGGCGCGCTCTGGGTCGTCGTTGCGCGTGCTCATCGCCTTCATGTTGTCGAAACCGGAGATGCCGAGCGGAACGCAAGCCGCCTCGCTGCCACCGGCGAGAAAACCGTCGGCGTCGCCAAACTTGATGATGCGCCAGGCTTCGCCGAGTGCGTTGTTTGCGGTCGCGCAAGCCGAGACGACGCTGAGGTTCGGGCCCTGGAAATTGAACTCCATGGAAATGATGCCGCTCGCCATGTTGGAGATCATCATCGGGATCATGAACGGACTGACGCGACCCGGACCTTTTAGAATGAGGTTGGTGTGCTGCGCCTCCAGCGTGCCGAGGCCGCCGATGCCGCTGCCGACGATCACTCCGAAACGGGTGACATCGATTTTTTCGAGATCGAGCCCGCTGTCAGCGACTGCCATCTTGCTCGCCGCCATGCCAAGCTGGGTGAAACGATCCGCGCGCCGCGAGTCCTTCGGGTTGGCGAAGAAGGGAACTGGATCGAAGTTTTTAACCTCGCCCGCGATCTTGCAGCCGTAGCCCGTGGTGTCGAAAGCCTGGATGAGACCGACGCCGCTGCGGCCGTGTTTCAAGCTGTCCCAAAACGTGGGAAGATCATTTCCAACGGGGGAAATGACGCCGATGCCAGTGATGACGACTCTGCGAGTATTCATGGGAGTGTGGGCGAGATGAGGGATTAGCGGGTGCCCATTCCGACGCTTTGGACGGTCTGGAAGAGCTTGCCCTCGGTCTTGATCGACGGGGCAATGATGATTTCGGTTTCCTGAAACTCGCGAATGCTGGCCGCGCCGACGTTGCCCATGCAAGTCGTGATGGCACCAACGAGATTTTGTGAGCCGTCATCGACTTCCGCCGGGCCGAAGAGGATTTGTTTGAGCGAGCCGGTGGTGCCGACTTTGATACGGGTGCCGCGAGGCAGATTCGCGTGCGGCGTGGCCATGCCCCAGTGGTTGCCTTTGCCGGGAGCTTCCTGCGCTTTGGCGAAGGCGCTGCCGACCATGACGGCGTCGGAACCGCAGGCGAGCGCCTTGCAAACGTCGCCGCCCTTGCTCATGCCGCCGTCGGTGATGATCGGGACGTAGCGTCCGGTTTGCTTGAAATATTGGTCGCGAGCCGCTGCGCAATCGACGGTGGCGGTGACCTGTGGCACGCCGAGTCCGAGGACGCCACGCGAGGTGCAGGCCGCTCCGGGTCCGACTCCGATGAGGACGCCAGCGACGCCGCATTGCATGATTTCGAGAGTCACGTCGTAGCCGACAGTGTTGCCGATGATGACGGGGATTTTCAGTCCTGCGCAGAATTTCGCCAGTTCTAGCGACTGGTATTCGGTGGAAATGTGGCGAACCGTCGAGACGGTGCTTTGGACGACGAAAAGATCGGCTCCCGCTTCCTGGGCGATGGCGGCGTAACGGTCCGCTTTTTGCGGAATGGAACTAACCGCTGCAAAACCACCACCTGCCTTGATTTCCTGCACGCGCTTCGCAATGAGGTCTTCGCGGATGGGTTCGAGATAAATCTTTTGGAGCAGTCCGGTGACGTGATCTTTGTCGGCCTCGACCACTTGCTGAAGGACTTCGTCGGGGTTTTCGTAGCGAGTTTGGACGCCTTCGAGGTTCAGAACAGCGAGACCGCCAAGCTTGCCCATGGCGATGGCGAAACGCACGTCGACGACGCCGTCCATGGCGCTGGCGAGAATGGGAATGCTGAGTTTGAGGGGTTCCGAATCGCGCCGCGGGACTTGGAATGAGATGTCCACCTCATTGGGGTTGATGGTGATGGCACCGGGGACGAGGGCGATCTCGTCGAAGCCATAAGTGACCCGTGCCTTGCGATTACGTCCGATCCACATTCCCATAAATAATTGGTTTTGAAAAAGTTAAGTTGCGTTGTTTTAGCTGTTGCCTCGTTCATTGAGGCTGCCACATTTCGGACAGCGCGGCAGGGGGTTGTCGCTCCGGTCTTCAAAGGGGAGTGCGCAAATTATACATTGCAGCCGGTAACGCAAGACTTCGCTTTCTCTTCTTTTGCGGATCCAATTGGCCCAAAGCCAGAGCGTCATGATAAAAATCAGGCCGAAAACGACATAGGCTGGCAGGAGCAAATGCAGCGGGATGCGAATCATGGCGCGGCTTTTTTCCAGATTTCACCGCCCCAATGGATTTGAACCCAGCCGCTGGTCTGGCTGTTTTTCAGCGCGACTTGCGAAGCCATCAGCCACTGGCGCGCATAACTATCCAACTCGTCGTGCCCCGATGACTGGAGCAGGAAAAAGGCTTTTTCGCCATATGGCCCGGCACTGGTGATGAGAAATTGCGCAGGCGTGGGGAGTTCGCCGTTGATCGCGGGTGGGGAAAATGGCCTTGAAAAATCGAGTTCGATGGAGGGTGACGGGACGACTTTGGAAGTGAGGATCGCCACTTTTTTCGTCACGGTTCCCACATTCGACTGGAAGTCCGGCACCGGTCCCGGCGGAAAAAACGACTGGTGATGCAGCGAATTGGTTTCTCGAAGGACAGGCAGCGGCTCGGGCAGGACTTTTTCGTAACTTGGCTGATAAGGCGGGGTGTCGAAAAGGTGCGGCGGCTGCGGCGACTCGCTTTGAAAAGCGATGGCGGCGGGATCGTGGTTTTCGATCCACTCGAGCACAGGCAGATCGCGAGAGTTATTGGGATCGAGAACGGTCAGCCGCGCACTGGCAATGAGCTTTTTTTCCGGCTCGGGGACGGAGGCTTGGACGAGGTAGAAAGCCATTCCGTGGATAAAAACCGCACCCAGAATCATGCTGGGCAGCACCCAGTCTTGCGCGCGCAGCCGGGGAGTGGAAAAAATGGGCTGCCACTTCATGGCGTTGCGTCGATCAATGCGTGGCTGGCTTCATCATTCCACCAGCCATGACGACGCGATAGCCGCGCTCCAGAGCCAGATTGGTGACGGTCATGACTCGTTCGTAGGGCACCGCGCGATCCGCTTTCACGATCAGGGTGGCGGAGGGAGTGTCTTTTTTGTTGCTGAGCAAGGTGTCCAATTGAGCTTGGGAAACGAGTTGATCGCGGAAGAAGATGTTGTTTCCGACGATGCTGATGATCTGGTTGTGGAGGGCCGGTTCGACCGTGAAATTCGAGGTCGGGAGTTCCACAGTTATCCCGGGTTGCGAGACGAAGGTGGCCGTGAGGACGAAAAAAACGAGGACCGCAAACAAGATGTCGAGCAGCGGAATGATCTGGAAGAGGAACGGCGAAGTCCTGTGGGTGCGAGTGAGGCGCATAAACTAAGGCCCGGCAGCGGAGTTTAGAGACCGAGTTTTTTTGTCTGCTCTTCGAAGCTGATAATGTCCGTTTTCAGATGCGTCGGGTCGGTGAGCAGATTCACGATTTCGATGCCAGCGCGTTCCATGTCGTGCATCAGACGGTCCACTCGAGCGGACAAATATTGGTGTCCGACAAAGGCCGGGATGGCGACGGCGATTCCGGCTGCCGTGGTGAGCAGGCTTTGATAAATCGCTCCCGAAATATCGATCGCGGAGGCGTAGCCGTTGTTCGAAGAAATCGTGGAAAAAGCTTGGAGCAATCCGGTGACTGTTCCCAAAAAACCGATCATTGGCGTGATGAAGGTGATCGTGGAAAGCGCGGGCAGATGTTTCTCCAGCAGAGGCACTTCCAACTGGCCTGCTTCCTGGACGATCTCCTTGAGGTCGGCGCGCGAACTGTTGTGACGCAGGATGGCGGCATGCAGGACACGCGCGACGGGGACGTGAGTCACGGCGCATTCATGACGCGCTTCGGCGAAGTTTTTGCGTCGGATCAGGCTGGCGAGGCCATTAAGAAATTCCGAGACTTCAATGAAACTCCGATGGAAAAAAAAGAAGCGCTCCAGAAAAATGCCTGTGGCCAGAACACTGCAAAATACGATCACCCACATCAACACGCCACCTCTTTGCATCAACTCGATCATGGCTCTTTAATTACGCCAAGTCAGATGCGGTGTAAAAACAAAAAAGGCACCGGATTTCTCCGGTGCCTTGTTGAGAATATTATCAGTTAGGGTGCCAGCGGATTAACTGGTAATTGAGTGGCCGATAGCCAAGTCGATGATGTGGCGAAAATGTCGCCTGTCGCTCCGCCTGCTGTTCCTACCGGACCATACACCTTGAAATCGGTAGAGCGCACGGTTTCTACTTTGCCGCTTTGGTCGACACGAATAACAATCGCCTTTTTGCCTTCCCATACGCCGCCTTTTTCAGTTTGTTGAGCAGAATATATTCCAACAGCATCAGAAAAACCGTCTGCCACTAAAGGAAAAGAACCGTTGGATGTATCTGTCAGATTTGTGACGTAAGCCATGCTGTTTTCGCCCTTTGCCAGGCGGGCTGCGTCACCGGGAGTCGTGCCAATATTTTCATCAGGACTATTGGGTGACCAAGCTGATTTCTTGACTGCAAAAATCTTTTCAGACGGCACATACTGCGGGATCAATTGCTTAAAGGCAGCATTTGAATCAATGATTTCGCCTGTATCAAAGGCACCACTCGTGGCCGTGTAGGTGCTAAATTTGGGAAAAGTTCCATCAAAGTCACCGGCATACAGCTTTAAGCCGAGACCGATTTGCTTGGCATTGGAAAGCACTTTGGTTTGTTCAGCATTGACCTGAACTTTCTGGAAAACGGGCAGGGCGATGCCGGCAAGAATTCCAATGATGGTGATAACAACAAGCAATTCCACGAGGGTAAATGCGTTTCTGGATAGGGTCTTTTTCATGGTTGGTAGATAGGGAACAGGGTGACGCTATTATTCTGCGGTCCAGATGTCAAAGAAAGATTGGCCGTAAACTGTTCTTGGCTACTGCTTTGGCACTTACTTCTTCAGCCGGAAGCCAACAGTGGCGAGCGGCGGCAGGTTGATTTGCAAGCTGTGTTCCCGGCCCTGCCATGGCCAGAGATGGCTCGGGACTCCGCCGTAGTTGCCGATGTTGCTGCCGCCGTAAGTCTCGGCGTCGGTATTGAGAATTTCCTCATAGAAGCCAGCTTGGGGCACGCCTACTCGGTAGCCCTCGCGGGGAACCGGTGTTGCATTGATCACGAAAATGAGCAGCCCGCCAGTGCGATCGCGGCGGAGGAAAGCGATGACACTGTTGTCAGCGTCATGGAAGTCGATCCAGTCGAAGCCCTCGTAGCTGTCGTCGATTTCTGACAGCGCGGGCTCGGTTTTGTAGAGATGATTCAGATGCTGCACGAGCCGCTTCAAGCCGTCGTGCAATGGGAACTCGCAAAGATGCCAGTCGAGGCTTTTTGCGTAATTCCATTCACCCCACTGTCCGAATTCCTGGCCTTGGAAGAGCAGTTTCTTTCCCGGATGCGCATACATCCAGCCGTAAAAGAGGCGCAGGTTGGCAAATTTCTGCCACATGTCGCCCGGCATTTTTTGAATGAGCGATCCTTTCCCGTGCACCACTTCGTCATGGCTCAGCACCAGCACGAAATGCTCGTGAAACGCATAGATCATCGAGAATGTGATGTCGCCCTGATGATGCCGCCGATAAACGGGTTCCTTTTCCATGTAGGAGAGGAAATCGTGCATCCAGCCCATGTTCCATTTGAAGCCGAAACCGAGGCCGCCGAGGTAAGTCGGACGCGACACACCGGGCCAGGAAGTCGATTCCTCGGCCATGGTCATGATGCCGGGATGCTGCGCGTAGCAGACCTCGTTGAAGCGCTTCAGAAAATGGATTGCCTCCAGATTTTCGCGACCGCCGTGGACATTCGGCACCCATTCGTTAGCTTCTCGGGAGTAATCCAGATACAGCATCGACGCCACGGCATCGACTCGCAGGCCATCGATATGGTACTCCTCCAGCAGGAATAACGCGTTGCCGATGAGGAAATTTCTCACCTCATTGCGTCCGTAGTTAAAAATCAAAGTCCCCCAGTCGCGGTGCTCGCCCTGGCGCGGATCGGAGTGCTCGAAGAGCGCAGTTCCATCGAAATTGGCCAGTCCATGCGCATCTTTCGGGAAATGCCCTGGCACCCAGTCGAGGATGATGCCCACGCCGGCTTGGTGGCAGCGATCCACGAAATAACGGAACTCATCCGGGTTCCCAAAGCGGCTGGTGATCGCGTAATAACCCGTGACCTGATACCCCCACGATCCGTCGAAGGGATGTTCCGCCACGGGCATGAGCTCGATATGAGTGTAACCCATTTCGAGCACGTAACCGAGCAGGCGATCCGCCAGTTCGCGATAGCTCAGAGGCCGGTTGTCCTCCTCCCAGACGCGCTGCCAGGAGCCGAGATGCACCTCGTAAATGCTTACCGGCTTGTTCTGCCAATTCGTCTGCGCACGAGCGGTCATCCAATCCGCATCGGCCCAAGTGTAACGATTGAGATCGAACACCATCGACGCCGTTTTTTCACTGTGCTGGCCATAAAAGGCAAACGGATCGCTCTTCAACTGGATGGTGCCGTGGGCGCCGCGCACCTCAAATTTGTAATGACAGCCCTCGCCAACATTCGGGATGAAAATTTCCCAGATTCCGGCCTCGAGCAATTTCCGCATCGGATGCACGCGCCCGTCCCAGCCGTTAAATTCCCCGACGACGCTCACGCGCTGCGCGTTGGGTGCCCAGACGGCGAAGGCGACGCCCTCGACGCCGTCGATGGTGCGAAGATGCGCCCCGAGTTTTTTGTAGATCTGATAATGATTCCCCTCGGCGAAGAGATGCGTATCCAACTCGCCCAGGACGCGACCGAAGGAAAATGGATCGTCGATTACGAAAACGTCGCCGTGCCAGGGAGTGATTTGCAGCCGGTAGCGAACTGGTTTCGCGCCCACGCTGGCCTCGAAGAAGCCCTGATCGTTCACCTGCGGAGCCTCGGCAATGACTGCACCCGTTACGTCGAGAATTGAGACGGCTTTTGCATCGGGCCGGAAGACGCGGATCACATTCTGACTCCCGACTTTTTGCGGCCCCAGCGCCGAAAACGGGTCTTGGTGGGTAGCGGAGAGGAGCAAACGAAGGTCGTGATCAGCGAGTGTGGAATTCATGGGGTTTGGGGACGATGCAATAGTGGTAGAATGTGCTTTTGATGGATGGCCTGCCAATCGAAATCGCGCCGGATGAGCTGCCGGACGTGCGAACTTGGGGAGCTGGAGAAAAAATGGCTGATTTTCCGCGTAATTTCAATGGGCGATGTAGCGAGATCGAAGACAATGCCGTTTTCTGTGGCGAGATGCGCCAGCGGCTGGGTGGCGGAGGCGAAAATGGGGAGCCCGCGCAAGCCCGCCTCCAGCATGGGCAGGCCGAAACCCTCCTGTTCGCTGGGGAAAAACAAGGCGTCGGCGATGGCATAGAGCGGAGTGAGATCGGACTCAGCGACGGGCCTTTCGTCGGCAAGAAAGTGGATTTCCTCATTCAAATCTAACTCGGCCACGAGCGCGTCGAGTTCTTTGCGATACGCCGCCTGATCCCCGGAAAATGACTCCGCCGCGCCGGAAATGAGCAGGCGGGGGGTGAATCCGAGCCGCTTCAATTCGGATGCAACTTGAATGCCGAGCCCGATGTTTTTGCGGCGCAGCAATCGCGTCGGATGAAACAAAACTGGGAACGCGCCCGGCAATGCAGCCCGCAGTTTTGGTCGATTCTCCAGAAGCGCGCCCGCGAGTTCGCCGACGTTGTCGATGCCGTTGGGAACCACCGTTACGGACGCGTGGCCGGTGAGTTTCTGGTAAGCGATGGCGCGTTCCGGGGAAATGGCGACGACGTGGGCTCCCGTCGGATGCTGGCGCAGGAGGTCGTTTTCCGGGACGACGTAATAAGGATTCACCGCCGCCAGATCGTGAACCCAGGAAATGACGGGCAACGCGCTCGCGGCCAGCACGTGACACGCCGCTGTCGCCGCCGGGCAGAACGGCATGGTGAGGACGTTGTGGACGATGAGAAAACCGAGTTTTTGGAGTTGAATGAAACTCACAAAAGCGTCCCGATTCGAATGGAACTCGCCTGTGTTTTGAAACCCCGGCACCGCGAGCCACGGGAACTCGGCTGCCATTTCGCCCTGACTCCCATCGCAAAGCAGGATGACCTCGTGTCCGTCAATGCGGAAGAGTCTCGTGTGCGCCGCAACGATGCGCTCGACGCCGCCAATCGCCGGGGGCATCGAATAATGCAGCAGGCCAATTTTCATCCGTCCATCGAGTCTGGCACAAATCACCGTGCGCCGACAACCCACTTGATTCTGCGGAATCTTTGGTTATTATCGCACTCCGCTTTTCAGCCCAACGCCAGGGTAGCTCAGTGGTAGAGCAGGGGACTCATAAGCCCTTGGTCGGGAGTTCAATTCTCCCCCCTGGCACCAGCGGGTTTTCGGCAGTCGCGGTCGCGTAATTCTGCTAACCTGCCGCGACTATTGAGCTTTGTAATGGACGCTGACGTTGCGAAAGACATCCGCGCCGCGCTCGGCTGAGAAATAGAAGAGCTGCATCGAGCCGCTGTCGAGTTTCCATTGGTAGCCAACGACCGTCTCCGTGACGTCGCCCGTGGGGGCTTTCTGGCGCGCGATGAGCGTGCCAGGACCGTAGAGCTGCTCGATCTTCGTCCGCACCTCGCCGAGAAATGTATCGTAATGGGCCACGTCCCAAGTGGCGTCCTCGTATTGCAATTCCACCTCCGCGAGCGTGGCCGACTGGAAATAAAACAGCGTCCGCTTCAGTCGTGGCTGGAGCAAGCCCTCCACCGTCCAGACATCGCGCTCGCCGGATTTGCCCTTGCTCACAATCTTCGCGCCGGCACCCTGGAGCAGCGTCGAGAGATGATCGGGCGTCTCGCCCCAGGCGAGTCCAAAGGGAGGACGCACCTCCGCAGCCGGGAGATTTACGATCCCGCCCAGCATTGCCAGCCAACAAAAAAACAGGACCCGTCGCCACATCGATGTTCGCAGTAAAGAGGAGAAGACTGGCGGCGTCAATCGGTGGATTCCTTCTTAAAAGGATTTGGTCGAGCCTCTCGCTTCCGGTGCGAAAATGGATTAGCCGGGCCAGTTTTTACACTAGCCCGACCGGCTTGAATTCGTGTCCAGGAAGAACCGTCTTCAAGCGGGCATTGCCGAGATGTGCGGTGACCACTTCGCCGAGCACATCGCGGAAATCCGTCGTGTGCAAAAGGTCCCGCCCTTGGTGGAGCTGGTCCTTCGCGAGCCCCGGCCATTGGGAAAGAACCGGGCTGGATTTGCCTGCTCGATTGGAGAGATCGCCACCCACGGCCAACATGCAATTGGCCCAGCCGTGGTCGGTGCCGGCAGTGCCGTTTTCAGCGGCGGTGCGGCCAAAGTCGCTGATCGTGAGGAGCAATGTGTCGTTCATTTTCGAGCCGAGATCCTTCGTAAATGCCGCGATGGCGTCGGACAATCCGCCGACGAGATTGCCAAACGCGCCCTCGACGTTTCCCTGATTTTGATGCGTGTCCCAGCCGCCGTAATCGATCTCGACGACTTCGACTCCGAGTCCGCATTTGATCAGCCGCGCGGCTTCTGCGAGACGTTTGCCAATGGTCGTTTTCGGGTATTCAGCGCCTGGCGTATAAACGCCAGCAGTGGCGCGCTGGATCTGATGCATCCCGTCGAGCGTCGTCTGCGCGGTCTCGGCGAGAAGGTCGCGGGCGGCGTTTTTTTCCTGGCGCGGCTCGACGCAATACGCGTGTTCCAAGGCGGCGGAAATAGAGGCGTCGTCACTCTGTTTCGAGGACGGAAACGATAGATCAGAAATCCCTTCCAGCGCAAACGCCGGAGCTTTGCCGCGAAGAATCCTTGGGAGATTATCGCCGATGGAAACCGCCCGCACCGGGCCATGTCCCGTCGAGGTGAGCAAGTGGCGATTCAGCCAGCCATCGGAACTGACTGTGTTGCCGATGACCCCCGTTTCCCAGACGTCCTGCTCCTCGAAATGCGAGCGCGTATTCAGCGCATAACCGACCGCGTGGAGTCCCATCGCCGTGCCGTCTTTGAAGAATGGCAGCAGCGCCGCCGCCTTCGGATGCAGCCCAAAAAATCCGTCGATGTCGAGCGCGCCACCCTCGGTTCCGGGAGCTTTGATCCCGATGCTTTTGCGAATGGCGGCGTAACCAGGATCGGCAAACGGCACGAGAAAATTCAGCCCGTCCATGCCGCCGCGCAGAAAAATGACGACCAAAGTTTTTCCCTGGGTCACGATAGCTGGCGCGTTGCTGCCGAGAATGTTGCCCGGTGAAATGCCGCAGTAAAGGGCGAGAGCACCAGTGGATTTCAGGAAAAAACGGCGTGAGATATTCATGGTAGTTAGCGGAGTCCGGCTTCGGGGGTTTGGCAGAGAAAATTAACGATCAAGCGGGAACGCGCGTCGCCGGTCGGTTCGGTTTTGGCGAGCAGCTCTATGGCGGCTTGGTTGGAGGTTTCGCTGAGGCAGGCACCGAGAAGCCGGGTGGCGGTGAAATCGAGCATTCGCTGGGTTTGCTCGGGGGTGAGTTTCTTTTCATCGCGCCACGTTTTTGGAATCACGGAAAGGAGTGGACCCTCGATTTTTTGACCCAATCTCCAACGCTGCATCAATGCATTGGAACTCACGTAATCCGAGTCGGCCGCCGAATAGCCGTCCGGTGTCGAGTGATCGAAAAGCCCCATCCCGCTGCGGCGCAAAAAGTCAGCAATCGGGCTCGTTTCCTCCAGCCGAACGGCTCGGGCCATGCGCAATGAAAAATCCAGCGGAGTTGCAATCCGCCGGGGCGCAGCGGCAAATTCCGGGCTCTGCACCATCGCAGTCATCAGCGCCTTCATGTCGCCGCCGGTCTTCAAATAGACCAGTCCCATTTTCTGAACGAGTGAGGCGGGAGCCGGATCGGAAACATAATGCTCGGCCAGTTTGCGCGAGATAAATTCACCGGTGCTCGGATACGAAGCCAGCATGTCGAGCGCCATCTCGACGCGGGCAAAACGCTCCTCGGGCGCGGCCTTGGGAAACTCTAGACCGAGAATCTGCGTGGGAGCCCCGGCATTCAAATCCGGGTCGTATCGAAACTCACCGACGAGGTCGCCGCCGGTGCCTTCGAGGTCGCCTTGCTCGGCCATGCTCCAGCCGGTGAGCAGGCCCGCAAGCGCCGTGACATCGGATTGGGTGTAGCCACCTTTAACCCCGAGCGTGTGAAGTTCCATGATTTCGCGGGCATAATTTTCATTGAGCCGACCGGCAAAACTCCGCTGCTGATCGAGATAGAGCAGCATCGCCGGGCTCATCGCCGAAGTGAGCAGCAAATCAGAAAACGATGCGACTCCGATGCGAGCAAAGGCCTCGTGCTCGCGACGTTTTTTCTCACGCCCAGTCTTCTCGATCCAGGTGGAAAAATGGTTCTCCGTCCAGAGAACGAATCGGTCGCGGACCGGATTTGGATCGACCACTGCTTCGTAGAGAACCTGGCGCACGAGATTGTTGCTGGCGTCTTCACCCGCGAAACGTTGATTGATCGCGGAACGCACGATGGCGCGCTGATTGGCGTCGGGAGCGAGGGCGGAAGCGAGCCATTGGGCCGGACCTTGAGTGAGCAACGGCAGCAGATCGGCAGGCGATGCTCCGAAGCCCAGACGATCCAAGAGCGCGACGGCTTTGGCATAATTTCCAGTGGCGGGTTCGCGTTTGGCGCTGACGAAAATTTCCTTCGTTGTGGAGGCCGTCTTTTTGCCATCCGCATCGAAGGCGACGACCTGCAAACGATGGCTCCCCGGCTTCAGCGAACGCGTCAGTAAAGGGAGTAAGACCGGATTCAGGCCATCGGAAATATCGGTCGCCAGATTCTGCGGAATGTCGTCGATCACGAGGTCCGCCGTGGCCAATCCATCGGGCGCGGAGAACTGCGCGACGACCGCGTCGGAGAGGCCGGCAGCCTGATTTTGCGGCCAGTATTTGAGGGCGACGCTGGCTTTTTGCGGAGTGGTTGACTCTGTGAGTTTGATGGCGCGCAGCCAGAAATTGCGGTCATTTTTGCGGCCATCGGATTCGTCGTTTATGAAGCGCACGACGAGTTCCTTGGGACCGGTAGGCAGCGAGAAATTGCCCGCGCGCACCTCGCTCCATTCGGGTTTGATTTCACTCTGGAGGACGGCGGTTTCCTTTCCATTGACTCGCAGCGCGACCTCGGCCATCGGCAGAACTTTGTAAAACTGGCCCTTCGCCAGCAACGAGAGTTGGAAATTTCCCGTCAGCGTTTCCGGCAGGCGCAGGACGGATTCGCCATTCGTAAACCATGCCGCCGAATCGGCGAGACGCTTGCCCTCTTTCTCGTAGCGTTTCGCCATTTCGCCATCCCAACCAGGATCGAACATCGTAAAATATTCCACCCGCCGCGTGGTCGGCGGTTTTGGGCCATCGAGAACGAGAGTCTGCGGGGCCGATTCGACCCAGGCTCCGACGGCGTCCTGTGAGCGGAGTTGCACTGTATTCTGGCCCGGATTCAGCATTCCGGGATCGATTGTGTAAACCAGCGACGGCCCACTTTCCGAGGCGACTTTCGTTTTATTCACCCAAAGCCCAATCTCCGGGAAACGCGTGGCTGCGGGATCGTCCATGCGGCATTGCGCCTTCAACGTCACCGGACCCGCCACGCTGCGTCCGTCGAAAATACTTGAGAAATTCACCTTGAATCCACTCGCGCCCACGCGAACTGGCGTCGCTGCATCGGACATCATTGGGGCCATCATCATCATTGGCGCATCGCCTTCCCCGGCAACGGCGGGACCTGCGCTGACTTTGGCAAATTCGTAGCGATCCAGATACAGGTTGCGATCCACTTTGCCGTTGCTGAAATCATTCTGAAAACGCACGCCGACGATGTGCGAACCCACGTCCAGATGCACCGGCAATCCGAGCGGCGCACGACGCCAGATGTGATCGCTCACGCGTCCGTTGGTGACCGGTTTCGGGAGGTCGTCGAGTCGCAACGTCATCGTCGGATATGCACCGACCGCCGCATCGCCACGGGCAACGACCATCATCTGATATTCGCCCGCTTCCTTGATATCGATGGAAGTCAGCCAGACTGGCTCGGGACTGGTATTGCGCACACACGCGCCACTGGAAGCGGAGTCGTCCTTGCCGACGACAGGAGTTTTCAAACCGTATTTTTCCGTGCGCGGTGTGTTGATCGTATCCTCGCATTCGCCGGCGATTAGTTCCTCGACTTTGGGTGCAATCACCCGCACGCGCACCGGCTCCGCAGCGATGGGAGCGGAACCTTTCACCACCACTTCGAGATTCAGATCGGTCTCGCCGGAACTCATGCGAGTGGTATCGACTGAGAAAACAAAATGCCGCCCCGGTCCTTTCGGCACGGCGGCCAGTGGCTCGGGAAATACCTCCGTGCCATTTGCCAGCCGCAACACGGCGGTCGCTTCCGTTCCATCGGGCACGAAACAATCCGCCGTCACCGCGACCTGACCCCACACGGCCGCTCCCGCGAGCGGCGCGACGATCCGGGGTTCCAGGACGAGTTTGGGCGTGGTCTCCGGGGTGATTTCCAAGGCCAGCGATGCGCCGCCCATTTTCAGGGTGGCGCGGCCCGGCTTGAGCGCGCGAATGCGGAGATAGCCGACGGGCTGTTGATCGAGAATTTTCCCTGGCAG
Source organism: Chthoniobacterales bacterium (assembly GCA_039930045.1). Classification (NCBI taxonomy): domain Bacteria; kingdom Pseudomonadati; phylum Verrucomicrobiota; class Spartobacteria; order Chthoniobacterales; species Chthoniobacterales bacterium. Next base: position 143,278 of record JBDSQB010000005.1, read on the forward strand.
GACGACTTCAACCTGATCGGCGGGCGTGACAATCGGTTGCAACTCGGCTGGGGCGAGGTCGGTGCCGGAGCGTTGAAAGGCGATCATCTTGGTCCGCCCGGCCTCGACTTGAATCGTGGGTGAGGGGAATCGAACTCGCATGGCCGGAGCCACCGCGCGCGCTTCGCTGGCCAGCAAAAGCAGCAGAAGAAAATGGCAAAAGCCTTTCATGACGGGCGAGAGGAGGGGAAGGAAACAGGGCAATTTACAATGTTAGCAATCCGCGTCCAACCTGTAAAAACACGACCGCGCCGGAAGCCGGGGTCTGGCTGAAATATGCACGCAATTTGCCCCGTCTTTCCGAAAAATATAAAATCATTCCCACTCTTTTAGCCGCATCAAATCCATGCCTGCATCATCGACTGAAGTCAAAAATGCCAACGTCTGCTCCACCGGAATCGAGGGGCTCGACCAAATCCTCCGGGGCGGACTGCCGCTCCACCGCTTTTACCTCGTGCAGGGCGATCCCGGTGTGGGCAAAACCACGCTCGGGCTCAACTTCCTTCTGGAGGGCGTCAAGGGCGGGGACAAGGGACTCTACATCACGCTTTCCGAGACGCACGACGAACTGGTCGAAGTCGCCAAATCGCATGAATGGGATCTAACTCAAATCTCGATTTTGGAGTTGTCGGCACTTGAGGAAACGCTCTTCGCGGAGGCGCAGAACACGCTTTTTTATCCGGCGGAAGTCGAGTTGAACCAGCTAGCGCAGATCCTCATGGAGCGCGTGGTGGAGGTCAATCCGGGGCGCGTGATCTTCGACTCGCTCTCCGAGTTGCGGCTGCTCGCGCAAAATCCGTTGCGCTACCGCCGGCAGTTGCTGGCCTTGAAGCAATTCTTTAGTGGCCGCAAATGCACCGTGCTCGTGATGGACGACCGCACCAGCGAAACCTCCGATCGCGAGGTGCAAAGCATCGCCCACGGTGTGATCAAACTCGAGCAGATGGCCCCCGAATACGGCGAGTCGCGCCGGCGCATTTCCGTCGTGAAAGTGCGCGGGGCCGTCTTCAGCGGCGGCTACCACGATTACGTCATCAGGCAGGGCGGACTTGTGGTCTATCCTCGGCTCACAGCGGCGGAAAAACAGGGAGTCTTCCCCAGCGGCGCAGCCTCGGGCGGCATCCCGGAGCTCGATCAGCTCCTCGGCGGCGGCCTCGATCGCGGCACGAGCACCCTCTTTATGGGACCGCCCGGAACCGGCAAATCGACCCTCGGCGCGCAGTTTGCCGTGGCGGCTGCGGAGCGCGGGGAAAACTCCATCGTCTTCACTTTCGACGAAAAAGTGGAGACCTACATCCACCGGGGCGACTCCATCGGACTTGGGGTTAGCCGTCAGATCGACGCTGGCCGGATCAACGCCATACAGATCAACCCCGCCGAGCTGTCTCCGGGGGAATTTGCCAACTGCATTCGCGCCGCCGTCGAGGAAAAGCAGGCCCGCGTAGTCATCATCGACAGCCTCAACGGCTACCTCAATTCCATGCCCGAGGAATCTTTCCTCGCCGTGCAGATGCACGAGTTGCTCAGTTATCTGGCGCAGCGGGGGATCGTCACCATTCTCATCCTCGCGCAAAACGGCCTCATCGGCGCCGCCATGCAATCGCCCGTGGACATCACCTACCTGGCCGACACCGTTGTCATCCTGCGCTACTTCGAGGCCGAGGGCACGGTGAAAAAAGCCATTTCCGTGATCAAGAAACGCAGCGGCGACCACGAGCGAACGATCCGCGAGTTTGCGATCACCCCCGACGGCATTCAGGTCGGCGCACCGCTCAATGCATTCCATGGCGTCCTCTCCGGCATCCCCACTTTCCAGGGGCAGGGCGATGCCCCGACGCCAAGCCAGCACCCGCATGGACCTCTCTAACGCGAGCGACCGTGGCGGGCATCTGTCCCCAGATGCCTCGGCCGGGCCACCCGGCGACGAATGCATCTTCGTCCTCGCCCCGCTGGGACGCGATGCGGAGCTGGCCAGCGCCGCACTGGCTCAAGCCGGGTTCAGCACCCGCATCTGCCGCGATCTGCCCGACATCATCGACCGCCTGTCGAACGCCGGCGACGACTGCGGCGCGGTGCTCATTGCCGAGGAATCGCTCCTCACCAGCGAGGTTGCGCGCTTCACCGGGTATCTCGAAAGCCAGCCCGCGTGGTCCGATCTGCCCGTCGTCATTCTCACCCAGGGCCGCATCACCAGTGAGTTGAGTCCGAGCCTGCTCCAGCGGTTCGCCCCGCATGGAAATATCACCCTGCTCGAGCGCCCCCTGCGCGTCATCACCCTGCGCAGCATTATGGAAGTCGCCTTGCGCGCCCGCCGCCGCCAATACGAAGTGCGCGACCTCATTCGCGAGCGCGAGGCCGTCCTTTCCAGCGAACGCGCCGCGCGCACCGAGGCCGAAAAGGCCAATCGCATGAAGGACGAGTTTCTCGCCACCCTCAGCCACGAATTGCGCACCCCGCTCAACGCCATCCTCGGCTGGACCTCCATCCTGCGCGGCGTCCCCGAGGATCGCATGGAACTCGAGCAGGGCCTGGAAATCATCGAGCGCAACGCCCGCGCGCAAGCCGTCATCATCGACGACCTGCTCGACATGAGCCGGATCATTTCGGGCAAGATCAACCTCGAAGTCGTCGGCATCCACCTCGGCGCGCTCATCGAGTCGGCGGTGAAAACCGTGCGACCCGGAGCCGACGCCCGCGAGATTGCACTCGAAGTCGCCATTGATCCCTCGCTCGGCGCATTCTGCGGCGACCCGAATCGATTGCAGCAGGTCTTTTACAACCTGCTCACCAACGCCATCAAATTCACCCCGCCCGGCGGCTCCGTCCGCGTGAACCTGCGGCAACTCGAGGCTGCGGTGGAAGTCAGCATCCGCGACTCCGGCATGGGAATCGAACCCGAGTTTTTGCCCCTCGTCTTCGACCGCTTCCGCCAGGCCAACGCCAGCAGCACCCGCAAACACGGCGGCCTCGGCCTCGGCCTCGCCATTGTCAAAAACCTCATCGAACTCCACGGCGGCCAGGTGCGGGCCGAGAGCGCCGGCCTCGGCTGCGGCTCCACCTTCATCGTCACCCTGCCCGTCAGCCACAAGTCGAGTCAGACCCCGCTCACCACGCCCGAACTCCTGCCCACCCTCGATCCCGCCGGCGTCCCACCCGACGCCCGGGAGCCATGGAAGTCCGCCCCGCGCCTCGACGGCATCCACGTTTTGGTCGTCGATGATGAACCCGACACACTCTCTATGATGCGCCGGTTCCTCCAGGAAAGCGGCGCGCAAGTCACCACCGCCTCCTCAGCGGCGGATGCCTTTGCCGCGTTTCAATCCGGCCCGCCCGACATCCTCGTCAGCGACATCGGCATGCCTGGGGAAAACGGCTACTCGCTCATCCGCCGGGTGCGCGCCCTGCCCGTCGAACACGGCGGCGTCGTCCCGGCGGTGGCCGTCACCGCCTACGCCCGCGCCGAGGACCGGGAGCAAGCCGAGCAAGCCGGTTTCAACGACCACCTCACCAAACCCATCGACGCCGCCCGCCTCCTCGACCTCCTCGCCAGCCTCACCTGTGCTGCGGATTAACGGGTGATATGGCAGTCCCGTCCCGAGTTACGGCGGAACGTATGCCCGGCAGCGCAAAGTGGTTTAGCGCGAGCAAAAAGATGTTTCCCCGAGCCGGAGACATGGTTCCTGAGGGCGAATCCACGGTGCTCCAGCTCCCGGACACGTTACCCGGCGGCCAAGACAGGTTTCCCGAGCCGATGGACACGGTGCTCAAGCCCGTAGACACGTTGCGCATGGGCAAAGACACAGTCCCTGATGGCACGGACACGTTTTTCCGGCCCCTCCACACGTTCCCCGACCCCGCAGACACGTTCCTCACCCCCCAAAACACGTTTTCCGTTCGGATGACCAATTTGGCGCAAGTGCTTGGGAAGAGGGGAGTTGCAACGAAATCACCGTCCGGGGTGCACTCGCCTAGCGCATCGACCACCGGTGAGCCAGCGGCCCAGCACCCAGGCGGCCCAGCCGATGGGGAAAAGGGTTCCCCATTGTTGAAAAAAGGTCGGGGCCGGGTGGGCGCGGAAGGCGATTTTGCCGGTGAGGATGCCGGGGTGGCCGGGCTCGAGTTGTTGCAGGACGCGGCCCTGGCGGTCGATGAAGGCGGTGACTCCGGTGTGCGCGCAACGGATGAGGGGCAGGCCGGTCTCGGGGGCGCGAAAGAGGGCGTTCTGGAAGTGCTGGCGCTCGACCACGGGGTCGGCGAAGAGGCTGTCGTCGGTGAGATTGAGCAGGATGTTGGCTCCGGCGGCTGCGTTGTCGCGGGCGAGCGAGGGGAGGGTGTCCTCGACGCAAATGAGCGAGCCGAGCCGGGTGTCGCTGCCGATCAGCCAGAGCGGCGCGGAGGAGGTTCCTCGGGAGAAATCGCTCTCGTAGAAGGGGAGCAAGTGGCGTTTCCGATAGGTCTGCATCCCCCGCCAGCCGGGCGGGAAGGCAAAGGCGCTGTTGTAGGAGCCGTCGGGCGAATGTTCCTGACTGCCGGTGATGAACCACACAGGGACGTTTTCCAGATCGAGATCGAACTCGACTGCGAGCTTTTTCAGGACCGGGAGCGAGTCGAGGAGGGGAGCGCCGGGGGCGGATTCGGGCCAGACGATGAGGTCGGGATTTTGCAGAAGCGCGAGGGTGCTGAGGTGCATGTATTCGCGGAGTGGGTCCTTGGCCGTCGCCGCCTGGACGAGGGAAACTTTGATCTCGCGGTCGTTGGTGTGATCGAAGGAAAGGCTCACGCCATAGCCAAACGACCCGAGGACGAGCGCGAGGCCGAAGGTGAAATCAGAGCGCGAGGCGAAGGTCAGCCGGCCCGCCTCGGCGATGAGGCGCGAGATGGTGGTGACGACGATGACGTTGCTAAAAACGATGAGCCACGAGAGGAATGGAACTCCGCCCACGGAGGCGAGCTGGAGAAACGGGATATTGGTATGGAGCGCGACTCCGAGGCCGTTCCAGGTCATGCCGCCAAAGAGGCAGCCGCGCAGCCATTCCAACAAAGCCCAAGCCGAGGCGAGGGTGATCGCGACGGCGAGACTGGTGATAGATCGACGCCACGGGGATTGGCCGGGCACGAGCTTCGAGAGCGGAATGCGGCACGCTGGCAACCCCGCCAGCCAGGTCCAGATCGCGGGGTAGATGGCAAGGTAAACGGTGAGGCCGAACCAGCCCGCTGCGGTGACTTTTCCCAGCCAGAAGAAGGTCATGCCGAAGAAGAAGACGCCGCCGAGCCAGCCGACCAGGAAGCGTTTGGAGCCAGATAATTTCCCAAACCACGCCGCGCAAAGCAGGGGAATGAGTGCCAGCCATACCAGCCAGTCCTGCTCATACGGCGCGAAGCTGAAGGTGAGCATGATCCCGCTGAAAATCGCCGCCAGCCACGGCCAGGAGTTGCGGAGGAAAAGTTTCATGGGAGTTCGATGCTAATGGCCGCTTCCCAATTTGCAATTGCCGGTCATTCGCCGGAAGATCGGCTCCCCATGCTGCCCATTTACGAAATCTCCGCCGCCATCGCCGCTGCTGCCCGGCGGCCCAAGGCGCGCTTGCTCGTGCAGGCTCCGACAGGCTCGGGAAAATCGACCCAGATTCCGCAGATTCTGCACCAGTCGGGTCTCACTCAAACCGGTCAGATCGTGCTCCTGCAACCGCGCCGTCTCGCCGCCCGGATGCTGGCGGATCGTGTCGCGCACGAGATGGGCGAAAAAACCGGCGGGCTGGTGGGTTATCAAATCCGGCTGGAAAATCGCACGTCCGCCGCGACGAAGATCCGTTTCGTGACGGAGGGGATTCTTCTGCGGCAAATGATCCATGATCCGAGTTTGAGCGGAGTGCAGGTGGTGGTTTTCGACGAATTTCACGAGCGCCATCTTTACGGCGACATCACGCTGGCGCGCGCGCTCGATTTGCAGGACACGACGCGGCCCGACCTCGTCATCGTCGTGATGTCGGCGACTTTGGACACAGTTAAGTTAGAGGATTATCTGGCTCCCTGCACCGTGCTAACATCGGAGGGTAGAATGCATCCGGTGGAGATCGAATACCTCGACAAACCGGTCGGCCCCGAATACCCGATCTGGGATCTGGCCGCCGATGAGCTGGATCGATTGTTAGGAAAAACACCGGGCGATGCGCTCGTTTTCATGCCCGGTGCTTACGAGATTCAGCGCACGATCGAGGCGATCCGGCGGACGAGCCGGGGAGTGTTAGTCTTGCCGCTGCATGGCGAGCTGCCCGCGGCGGATCAGGACGCGGCGGTGAGCAAGCACGATGTTAGGAAAGTCGTCGTCTCTACTAACGTCGCGGAGACTTCCCTAACCATCGACGGCATCACCATCGTGGTGGATTCGGGTCTGGCTCGTGTCGCGAAATTCGATCCGCAGCGTGGGATCAACACGTTGTTAGTCGAAAAAATTTCCCGCTCCTCCGCCGACCAGCGCGCCGGTCGTGCTGGTCGCACCGCCCCCGGACGCTGCCTGCGTTTGTGGACGGCGCACGAGCACTCGCTGCGCGCGCCGCAAGATTTGCCAGAGGTGAAAAGGCTTGATCTCAGCGAGGTCGTTCTAACACTCAAGGCGGGCGATGTTAGAAATGTCCACGACTTCCGCTGGCTGGAAAAACCCGAGGCGAAAGGGTTGCAGCGCGCGGAGAATTTGCTGGTCGATCTCGGCGCGGTGGACCACGAAATGATCACGCCACTCGGCCGCCGGATGCTGGCGTTTCCGGTGCATCCGCGTTACGCCCGGATGTTTTTGATGGCGCAGGAACTCGGCTGTGTGCGCGGTTGCGCGTTGTTAGCAGCAATGACGCAGGGCAGGGGAATCTTGCTGCGCAGCCAGGGCCGCAAGATGGATGATTTGCGCGATGACATTCTCGGCTCTGAGGCGGAGTCGGATTTCTTTCTAGCCATTCGCGCCTGGCGTTACGCGGTGAAGGCAGGGCCGGATCGCAGCAAGCAGCTCGGCATTCATTACGCGACTGCGCGTCAGATTCAGCAACTCTTCGATCAGTTTCTGCGCATCGCAGCGGATGAGAAGTTAGATATTACTGAAACTCCGATGAACGGCGAGGCACTGGCGAAATGTTTGTTAGCAGGCTTCTCCGATCAAGTCGCGCGGCGGATGGATAGCGGCACACTCCAGTGCGAACTGGTTCACGCGCGTCGCGGAGTACTAGCACGAGACAGCGTGGTGCAAAAACATCCGTTGTTAGTCATCGGCGAAATTCGCGAAATCGAAGGCCGCGACAAGGAGTTGAACACGCTCCTAACCTTGGCGACGGCAATTCAGGAAGACTGGTTGCGCGAGATGTTTCCTGCGGATTTTTCAGAATCGACTTCGGTTCGATTCGACCCTACTCAACGCCGCGTGATCGCCGAGACGAGCCGCCGTTTTCGCGATCTCACCTTGGAAAAACCCAAGGCCAGTCCACCGCCTCCGGGTGAGGCTGCGCGGGTGCTGGCCGAGGAAGTCGTCGCTGGCCGGCTCGTGCTGGAAAACTGGGATCACACCGTCGAGCAATGGATCATTCGCCTGAATCGCCTTGCCGAATGGGCTCCGGAATTGGCTTTGCCGGCGCTGACTTTGGAAGATCGCACGACGTTGATCGAGCAACTCTGCCTCGGCGCGGTGGGTTACAAGGAGATCAAGGAAAAGTCGGTTTGGCCGACGGTGAAAAGCTGGCTGAGTCGAGTTCAACTCGACTGGCTCGACACCCACGCGCCGGAAAAAATTGAGCTACCGGGTCTGGCCAAGCCACGTGCGATCAAGCTGGTGTATGCAGAAACAGGGCCGCCGACTTTGGCAGCGCGCATCCAGGATTTGTTTGGTGTGGAGCGCGATCTAACCATTTGCATGGGACGCGTTCCGGTGTTGATCCAGGTGTTGGCTCCGAACCATCGACCGGTGCAGGTGACACAGAGCCTGACGACGTTTTGGAAGGAAAGTTATCCTCTGCTGAAGCAGCAGTTGCAGCGGAAATATCCACGTCACGAATGGCGCTAGAGCGGAGTTAGATAGCTATCCAACTCCGAGTGAAAATAAAAAAAGCCGGGTCTGCATGGAAGCAGCCCGGCTTTTTTATTGAACTTAACTAGCGGAAGTTAGAATGCGAAACGAACGCCCGTGCGAACCGACGGGAAGTTGTTTTTGCCACCGTCAACCACAGTCCAGCGACCGTCGGTGAAAACACCGAAGTTGCGGGTGATGCGATATTCGACTCCAGCGCCAGCGTGACCTTCGATGAGAGTGTCATCGTTGTTGTTGCCGTTGTCGTTGTTGTCGAGGACATCATCAATCACGTCGCCAGCGTCGTTGTGAGAGGTGAAATCACCGTTGCTGCCGTCTGCGTTGAAGATGGCGCCGCCACCAACGTAAACGTAAGGAGCCCAACCGGACTCACCGATTGGCATGCGATAGAACACATTCAAGGCTGCGGAGCCCACAGTGTCGTTATCGTTGCGCTGGGTGCGAAGAGCCTGGCCTTCGAGTCCGATGCCGATGTTCTTGGTGAAGAAGCGGTTTACTGCGAGACCACCGCCAAAAGCGTGATCGCCGAGGATGCGCTCGTTGGTGGATTCGGTGAATGCGTAGGTGCCGAACAGATCGATGGTCCATTCAGGGCCATAGAGAGACACTGCTGTCTGTTGTTCGACTACGTTTTTGCTGCTAGGAGCAACATAGGTGCTGCCCGCGATAGCGGAAGCGCCCATAGCTGCAACGGCTGCCAGAGTAAGGAGGTTTGTTTTCATTGGTTTCTTTTTTTGGGTTAATGTAGGGATCGCATTGGGGGATGCGAGTGGTTACACTAAGCCAAACGATTCAGAGCAGCAAGCGGCCTTATTTTTTTGGACTTTAATCAGGCGGCTACCTGACCCCCGGTCTGGAGCGTGCCGATGAATGTCTCCATGCGGTCCATGGCGATCTTGATTTGATCGAGATTGGTCGCAAAACAGCAGCGCACAAAACCCTCGCCGCTGGGGCCGAAAGCCGGGCCGGGAACGACGGCGACATTCTGCGTTTGCAGGAGGCCGAGCGAGAAATCCTTGCTGCTGATCCCGAGATGGTCGATGCGCGGGAAAATATAGAAGCTGCCCTTCGGAGAATGACATGGAAGTCCGAGGTCGTGGCAGCGGCTGACGATGAAATTGCGGCGCAACTCGTATTGGTCGCGCATCATTTTCACCGATGCCGCGCCGTTTTCCAGGGCCTCGATGGCCGCTTCCTGGGCGATAATGCTGGCGCACATGATGGCGTATTGGTGGACCTTCATCATGGCTTCGATCAAGGCCGCCGGGGCGCAGGCGTAGCCGATGCGGAAGCCGGTCATGGCGAAGGATTTCGAGCAGCCGTGAATGAAAATCGTCCGTTCGCGCATCCCGGGCAGGCTGACGATGGAGTGATGCTGCGCGCCGTCGAAGGTGAGTTCGCTGTAAATCTCGTCCGTGATGACGACCAGATTGTGCTGCTCACAAAGGGCGGCGATTTTCACGAGTTCCTCGCGAGTCTGGGTCGCGCCAGTCGGATTAGTCGGGAAATTGAGCATCAGCACCTTCGAGCGCGGGGTGATTTTCTCCGCGAGCGATGCAGCGGTGAGGCTGAAATTATCCTCGGGCTTGGTCGAAACCGCCACCGGCACGCCGTAAGCCAGCGCGATGCTCGGGCTGTAGGAAACGTAGCAGGGCTCGTGATAAATGACCTCGTCGCCGGGGTTGAGCAAAGCGCGGAGAGCAAGATCGATCGCCTCGGATGCTCCCACAGAAATGAGCACCTCGGTGATCGGGCTGTATTCGACTCCGAACCGCTCGGAGGTCCATTTGCTGACGGCCTGGCGTAGCTTGGGCAACCCGAGATTCGATGTGTAAGTCGTGCGGCCTTTTTCCAAGGCAAAAATGGCGGCCTCGCGGATGTGCCAGGGCGTGACGAAATCCGGCTCGCCGACTCCCAGCGAGATGACGTCTTTCATGGATTGCACTAACTCGAAGAAGTCACGGATGCCGGACTTCGGAATGTCGCGGACGTGGTCGGCGATATGTGAGGAAATGGACATAGATGCGAGTTAGGGCGCAACGGAGAGTCGGCCATTGGCCACCTCTGCGTGGGCCAGAATGCCATTCGACTTGTAGGTTTTGAGGCGGAAACTTGTGGCCGTGCTCAGCACGCCCTCGATGGTAGCCAGTTTCTCGGTGACGAACATCGCGATCTCGCGCAAGTCGGTGCCCTCGACCACCACGGCCAGATCGTAGCCGCCGCTCATCAAATAGCAGCTTTTCACCTGGTCAAATTGCGAGATGCGTCCCGCCAATCGATTGAAACCGCCGCCGCGCTCGGGCGTAATGCGGACCTCGATCATCGCGGTCACATTCTTCGAGTTGGCGCGCTCCTCGTCGAGAATCGCCTGGTAGCCCAGAATAATGCCGTCCGCTTCGAGCGCGGCGATGCGTTCTGAGACGACTTCCACAGTGGTCTGGAGTTGGCGCGCGATGTCCTCTTTCGAGGCATGAGCGTCGGTGGAGAGGATGGAGAGTAGTTTGGAGTCCATAAAGTGCGTTCTAATCGCCAAAGGCAATGTCCACGGAGCGGGCGGTTTCGACCATCTGATGATCGGGTGGCACGGTGCGCAGCCGATGCACGGCGTCGGCGATCGGCACATCCATCACGATGTAATTCTGGTAGCTGACCATCCGGCCAAACTTCTCTTCCTCGATCATTTTCACCGCGTGAACGCCGAAACGCGTCCCCAGGATGCGGTCGAGGCAGGTCGGCGCACCGCCACGCTGGAGGTGACCCAGCACGCAGGTGCGCGTCTCCTTACCCGTGCGGGCCACGATTTCATGAGTCACCTGCTCGCCAATGCCGCCCAAGCGATATTCCCCGGCGCGTTGCTCGGCAACGACCAGCGAGCCGTCCCGTGGACACGCCCCTTCCGCAACGACGACCATGGTGCTCTTGTAGCCCTCGGCCTCGCGGCGGCGGACGACCTCGGCCACTTTCTCATAATCAAACGGAATCTCTGGCAGCAAAATAATGTCCGCCCCGCCGGCGAGTCCGCCGTAGAGCGCGATCCAACCCGCATGGCGGCCCATTACTTCGAGCACCATCACGCGTTTGTGGCTGGAGGCCGTCGTGTGCAAACGATCCAGAGCATCGGCCACGCAGGCCACAGCGGAATCAAATCCAAACGTCATCGCCGTCGCCTCGAGGTCGTTGTCGATCGTCTTCGGCACGCCGATCATCGGGAAACCCTCCTCGTAAAGTTGCAGCGCGGTCGTCAGCGAACCGTCCCCGCCGATGGCGATCACGGCGTCCAGCTTCAAATCTTCAATCGTCTTCCGCGCCTTCGCCACTACCTCGGGCGGCGCGGCCATCTTCTTCCCGTCGCCGACCTTGGCGATGAAGTTTCCCTTGTTCGTCGTGCCGATCATCGTGCCGCCCAGCTGCATGATGCCCGCCGTGTTCGCACGGGTGAGTTGCATCGTTCTCACGGGAGGCAGGATGCCCTCGTATCCGTCAATAAACCCGAGCACTTCCCAGTCGAGATGCTCCGAGGCCCGGACGACACCGCGCAAGACTGCATTCAATCCGGGACAATCCCCGCCGCTGGTTAAAACTCCGATTTTCTTGCTCATGATGATTCTATTTCAGCTTGCGACCGCCGGCAGCCCATTGCTCCTCCAAGGCCCAGCCCCGGTTGAGCAGCGTCACCCCGGCGGAAAAACGATCCTGCGCACCCAACAACACCACCGTCACCCGGCGCGGAGTCACATACGTCTTGCCACCCTCCTCGCGCGTCTCCGGATCTTTCACCGCCGACACGATTAGGCATTCGCCCGCCGCCGTCGTCTTGCCCGTCTTCACCCCGTCGATGCCATCCTGGCCGAGGAGTTCATTGGTATTCTTCAGCAGATAACTCTCCGGCTTGAGCGCGCGCATGATCGAGATTTTGCGCTCCTTTTGCGAAACGTAGAACCGAAATCCCTTGTCCTGCATCGCGTAACGGGCCAGCACCGCCATGTCAGCCGAAGTCGAGTAGGGGAGCACCCCGCGAGCCGGCTCCAGCCCGTGCGGATTCAGAAACAACGTCCGCTCCAGACCCAGCGAACGCGACAGGGCATTCATCTGCGCCACAAACGTATCCACCGGGCCCAGATCACTCGGCTTCTCCGCCTTTAACGAACGCCCCACATGCGCGGCCAGCGTGTAAGCGGCGGCATTGTCGGATTGCAGCAACGCGCAATAAAGCAGATCGCGCACCGAGACGAAATCCCCGGGCGTCAACCCCACCGGATTCGACCCCTCCATGCGGGCGATCTCCTCGGGCACCGGCACGAGTTCCGCCACATCGTGCTTCGTGGCCCGGCACCAATCCAGCACCACCATCGCCGTGCAAATCTTCGTCAGACTGGCCACCTGACGCTTCTTCGAGCCATTCGAGGACTCCAGGACGTGCCCCGTTTCATTGTCGAGAATCGTGTAAGCCTCCACGCCATAAGGATTGGAAGCCGCGCGGGAAACAGTGGGCAGAGCCGAGAGAAAAAGGGATGCCAGAACGATGGAACAGAGACGGGAAAGCATGGACCGCACAGTCTATGGAAGAAGCCCCGCTTGGCAATAACGAACCGCGCCCCGTGCGTTATTCTGGCGCAATCACGCAGGCCCCGCATCGGCAGCGATGCGCAGCCTTGGCCACGGAGGGAATCGGGACCTTACTGCGCTCTTCCAAACTCCGTTTATCGGCGCGAGGAAACAGAGTTTCCTAGGCAAGTTCATTTCCAAACAGGAGTTTGGAAATGAGGGAAAGAGCAGACTGCAGCCTCTCTTCGCTGAAGCGCATTGTTAGCTGCGCCTAACCCTTGGGATTGATTCCAATGCAGCGTGCAGCCGGGCGGTCAGTGCTGACGAGCGATCGGTGTTGTTTTTGGAAATACGCGGTTGCACTGGCACTCGAATTGTTCGTTAGTTCTCGAATGAGTTGGGCGGGTGATTCGTTCGGCACAACCTCTTTCCCGCTGTGAATTCTTACCAACCCAAGACCGTTCTCTCCGAGCGGATGCTGCTCATTCTGCTGGCCGGGGTGCAGTTTACCCACATCATGGATTTCATGATCATGATGCCGCTCGGGCCGCAGCTCATGCGCCAGCTCTCGATCTCGGCGGCGCAATTTAGCGGGTTGATCTCGGCTTACACGATCACGGCGGGCGTGATCGGACTGCTGGCCGCGCCGTTCATGGATCGCTTTGACCGGCGGCGCGTGCTGGTGGTGAGTTACATCGGATTCATCCTCGGCACCTACGCCTGTGCGACGGCGCATACGGTCGGCGGTTTGCTCATGGCGCGTGCGGTTTGCGGGGCCTTTGGCGGTGTGTCGAACGCCACGATCATGGCCATCGTCGGCGACATCGTGCCGCCGCAACGACGCGGGACCGCCATGGGAATCATTATGACCTCGTTTTCGGCGGCGGCCGCGCTGGGAGTTCCATTTGGCTTGTACCTGGCGCAAAATTACCGGTGGGAAACCCCGTTCATGCTCCTCGTGGGCCTCTCCACGGTAGTCGAAGTCTTGCTCCTGGTTTTCCTGCCGAGTGTGCGCGAACACCTCGTGGGCGGAACCCCGGCTTCGCTGAAAAACTTCTTTGCGCTGCTCGGCAACGCCAACGCCTGGCGCGCGCTGATCTTCATGGCCGCGCTGGTTTTCGGCCACTTCTCGATCATCCCATTTCTCTCGCCGCACCTCGTTTTCAATGTCGGCCTGCCCGAGAACGATCTGATTTATGTCTATCTCGTCGGCGGTTTGCTGACGATTGTCACGTCGCCCATCGTGGGAAAAATGACGGATCACTATGGTCGCCACGAGGTTTTTACCGTGCTGATCGTCGTGGCCTCGTGCGTTATTTACCTCATCGCCAACGCGCATCATCAGTCGGTCGCGACGATTCTGGTGCTGGCGGGGTTGTTCTTTGTCTTCGCCAGCGGACGCTTCGTGCCGGGTCAGGCAACGATGACGCTGGCCGTGGAATCGAAGCAGCGCGGGGCGTTTATGAGTCTCAGCTCATGCACGCGGGACTTGTGCTCGGGATTTTCCGCGATGATCGGCGGAGTGATCGTGACGCGTTCGGCGGACGGGGGCCTGCTCCATTTCAATTGGCTGGGCTGGATCGCCATCGCGATGAGCGTCGTCAGCGTCGGGCTGATCCGCTGGGTGAAAGTGGTCGATCACACCCCGCACGTCGCCGATTCGGTGAACGAGCCGGAGTTTATCGAAGTCGGCTGACGGTTTGGGAGCGCACGCGCCTCGCGAAGGGCGCTTTTCCGGAAGAGACTTTGAGGCGGGACACCTCAAAGAACACGCGAGACGCGTGCGCTCCCGAAGCAACTTCTAGTGCGCGCCTGATTTCTGGCCGTAGTAGGCGGTCGGGCCGTGTTTGCGCAGGTAATGTTTGTCGAGCACGTGCTGCGGCAAACCGTTGGCCTGTGGAAAAATGGAGAGTGTTTTCAGCGCCATCTCGGCGACGATTTCGAGGGCTTGGGCGACTTCGACCGCGTGCAGCCCACTCGTGCTCCAGGCGAAAGGACCGTGGCCCTGGACGAGCACGGCGCGAATGGCGAGCGGATCGAGCCCGGCAAAACGCTCGATGATGACGTTCGCCGTTTCCAACTCGTAAGCGCGGCTCACTTCCTCGGGCGTCATGATGCGGGTGACCGGCACCGGGCCGTGAAAATAGTCCGCGTGAGTTGTTCCAAAACAGGGAATGGGCCGTCCCGCCTGCGCGAAGGCGACCGCTGTGCGCGAGTGCGTGTGGACGACCGAGCGAATGCCGTCAAACGCCTGGATCAGCCGCAAATGTGTCGGCGTGTCGGACGACGGACGCAGCGTTCCCGAGACGGTGGTGCCTTCAAAATCGAGGACCACGATGTCGTGCGCAGTGAGTTTTTTGTAATCCACCCCGCTGGGTTTGATCGCAAACAAACCCGCCTGACGGTCGGCGACGCTGACGTTTCCAAAGGTGAGATCGACCAGGCCCGTGGTGGGCAAAAGCAGATTGGCTTCGAGGCATTCCTCGCGGAGATCGGCGTGGTCCATGGGAGTTAGAACCGGCTCGGGGCGGTCTTCAGTTGGTGGTAAACCTCATTGTTCCGCAAGTCCTGCTGGAAGCTGCGGATCGTGGTGTCGGCGTCAATCGGCACAAACTCGATTCCAGCGATCTTCGCGAAATCTTCCAAATGCTCGCTCGTAACGGCGTAGCTGTAGCCGGTGTGATGCGCTCCGCCAGCATAAATCCAAGCGGCGCAGGCAGTTTTGAAATCGGGCAGGCATTTCCAGACGGCGCGGGCGACGGGCAGTTTCGGGAGCGGCTTGGGTGGCTTGATCGCGGTGACTTCGTTGACGATGAGCCGGAAACGGTTGCCGAGATCGACCAGGCTGGCGTTGAGCGCTGGACCCGCCGGAGCGTCGAAAACCATGCGGACGGGGTCTTCTTTTCCACCGATGCCGAGCGGATGAATCTCCAGAGTCGGCTTGGTGGCGGCGATGGTCGGGCAGACTTCGAGCATGTGCGAGCCGAGGACGAGATGGTTTTTCGGATCGAGATGATAGGTGTAATCCTCCATGAACGACGTGCCGCCGGGCAGATCCTCGCCCATGACTTTCATGGCGCGGAGCAGCGCGGCGGTCTTCCAGTCGCCCTCGGCGCCAAAGCCGTAGCCGTCGGCCATGAGGCGTTGCACGGCGAGCCCGGGAAGCTGGGTGAGCCCGTGCAAATCCTCGAAGGTGGTGGTAAAGCCCTTGAAATTTCCCGCGGTCAAAAAGGCGCGGAGTCCGAGTTCGATCTTGGCCGCGTCGCGCAGTGAGTCGTGTCTGGCTCCGCCCTTTTTCAAGGCCGCCGAGAGCGTGTAAAACTTGGAATATTGCGCGCAAAGATCGGTGACGTCCGCTCCGGGAATGGCGTTGATGCTGGCCGCGAGATCGCCGATACCGTAGCCGTTGACGGAGAAACCGAAGTTGGCCTCAGCCGCGACTTTATCGCCTTCCGTGACGGCGACGTAGCGCATGTTGTCGCCGAAACGGGCAAATTTTGCGCCCTGCCAGTCGTGCCAGGCGCGGGTGGCGCGCATCCAGGCAGCGATGCGATCCTGCACCTCGCGGTCCGACCAATGGCCGACGACGACTTTGCGCTGCAACCGGAGTCGCGTGTGAATGAACCCCGCCTCGCGGTCACCGTGCGCCGACTGGTTGAGGTTCATGAAATCCATGTCGATTGTGCCCCAAGGCAGATCGCGATTGAACTGCGTATGCAAATGCAGGAACGGCTTGTCGAGTTTGGTGAGTCCGCCGATCCACATTTTCGAGGGCGAAAAGGTGTGCATCCAGAGAACGAGACCCGCGCAATTCGCCGTGCTGTTGGCGTCGAGACAGAGCTGCCGGATTTCCTCGGGCGTCTTCAGGACGGGCTTGAAAACGAGGTTGAGCGGGAGCTTTTTGCTGAGGATCAGTTTCTCGACGATAGACTGCGAGTTCTCGGCGACTTGCGCGAGAACGGCCTCGCCGTAGAGGTGCTGACTGCCGGTGACGAACCAAATTTCTGGAGCGGACATAATGTGTTAGTGGGTGCGGAGTTGGATGAGAGTGGACATGACCTCGCTGAGGTCGGCGTGTTTGTTGGTGCCGCCAAAGGCATCGTGAATCTGGCGGTAAAGAACGTAAAGCTGATCGTAGATTTTCTGGTTGGCGGGAATCGGCTCGTAACTGACGGATTTGAGCGAGGTCATTTTCGCCTGGGCAGTGGGGAAATCGGGTTGCGCCCCGGCCAGCACCGCGGCGACCACGGCCGAGCCGAGCGCGCAGGCTTGCGACGAGCCTGCGACCTGCAACGTGCAGCCGGTAATGTCGGCGTAGATCTGCATGAGAAAGGCATTTTTCTCCGCGATGCCGCCGCAGCAAACGACGCGCTCCACGGGCACGCCGTATTCGCGAATCCGCTCGATAATCGCCCGTGCGCCAAACGCCGTCGCCTCGATGTAAGCCCGGTAAAGTTCCGCCGCCGTCGTGTGCAGCGTCTGGCCGAGGACGAGTCCGGTCAGCATCGGATTCACCAAAATCGTGCGGTTGCCATTGTGCCAATCGAGCGCGAGCAAACCGGAGCGACCGGGCGGCTGCGAAGCGACTTCGGCGATGAGTTCGGCGTGCGATTTTTTGTTTTCGAGGACGTATTCCACCCACCATTTGAAGATGTCGCCGACGGCGGATTGACCCGCCTCGATGCCGTAGAAACCGGGAAGAATCGCCCCGGGGACGATGCCGCAGATGCCGGGGATGTCGGCCACGGTTTTCTCCATGGAAACGACGCAGCAATCGCACGTCGAAGTGCCGATCGCCTTCACCAATGTGCCCTCGCTCACCCCGCTGCCGATCGCGCCGTAGTGAACGTCAAACGCGCCCATCGCGATGGGGATTCCAGCGGGGAGGCCGAGCTTTTTCGCCCATTCCTCGCAAAGCGTTCCGGCGGCGGTGCTGGCGTCGTGGGCTTTGTCGTAGAGCCGGCTGCGCAACGCGGCCAGTTTCGGGTCGAGCATGGCGAGAAATTCCTCGTCGGGCAGGCCATTCCAGTCGTCGGAGTAGAGCGCCTTGTGGCCCGCCGCGCAGATGCCGCGTTTGACTTGCAATGGATTCTGCACCCCGGCCAGAACGGCGGGAATAAAGTCGCAAAGTTCGACCCAACTGTGAGCCGCCTCGAAGACCTCGGGCGCGACGTTCAGACAATGCCAGATCTTCGACCAAAACCACTCCGACGAATAGGTGTTGCCGCATTTCGCGATGTATTGCGGGCGATGCGCGGCGGCGATTTTCGTAATGCTGGCCGCCTCGGCGTGGCTGGTGTGATCCTTCCAAAGCCAGCATTGCGCGGCAAGGGTGTCGGTAAATCGTGAGTCGAGTGCGAGTGGAATGTTCTTCGCATCGACCGGGATCGGACTCGAACCCGTGGTATCGACGCCAATGCCGACGATCCGAGTGGCATCGAAATCTGGGTCTTTCTGCGCGTCGGCAATCGCGCCGAGGACGGATTTTTCCAATCCAAAAAGATAGTCCGCCGGGCTTTGGCGGGCGAGATGGTGATCGTTCGCATCCAACAAAATACCTTCGCGACCGCTGGGATAATGGACAATGCAGGTGGCGATTTCGCGTCCGTTGGCGGTGTCCACGATGAGCGCGCGGACGGAGTTGGTGCCGTAATCGATTCCGAGGGTGAACTTCATGTGGGGCAGGTTAGAGGCTGGCGTCGAATGGTAAAGCCAGAGTTGACTTTACAGTAAAGTTTTTCTCTCCTGACTCATGGCCAAACCCAGCATGTCCGACATCGCGAAGCTCGCCGGAGTCTCGAAGAATGCGGTCTCGCTCGCCTTGCGCAACGACGCGCAAATTTCGGAAAAAACGCGCGAGAAAATCGCCGCCATCGCGGAGAAACTCGGCTACGCCAAAAACCCGGTCGTCTCGCATTTGATGACCCAGCTTCGGCAAAGCCGCAGCCCGCGGTTTCAGGCGTCGCTCGGGCTGATCAACGCCCACTCGGACCCGAAGGCGTTTGCGCAGCACCCCACGATTCCGACCTATGTCGCGGGCTGTCGGCGGCGGGCGGCGCAACTCGGTTATGTGCTCGACGAGTTCTGGCTGCACGACCCTGATTTGGATGGAACTCGACTCAACCGCATCCTCCAGGCGCGCGGCATTCGCGGGCTGGTGATCACCGGCTTGATGAAAGAAAACCGGTTGCCGAAACGATTTGCCAGCACGTGGGAGGCGTTTCCCTGCGTCGTTACCGGAGTGAGAACGCGCCAGCCCGCGCTGTCGTTTGCGGCGACGGATCATCACATGCTGACGATGCGGGCCTTTGAAAAAGCCCTCGAGCTGGGTTACCAACGACCCGCGCTCGTCCTCGATCGCGAGATCGATTTGCTGATCGACGGACGTTTCAGTGCGGGCATTTACACCGCGCAGCTCGCCCTGCCGGAGAAGCAGCGGCTGAAGCCATTTTACGAGGTGAATCGCGCCCGGAACGACCCCGATATTTTCTGGAAATGGTTCGACCGGGAGAAGCCCGACGCGATTCTCACGCTCTACAACGTCGTGCGGCACTGGCTGGAAAAACGCGGCCTCCAGATAGGAATGGAAGTCGGCTTGATCCAGATGGAATGGCGTGCGGACCGCCCCGATTGGGCCGGGATGAACCAGCACAACGACATCGTCGGCGAGGCGGCGGTGGAGATGCTCGTGGGCATGTTGCATAACGGCGAAAAAGGCGTGCCAGTCTTCCCGAGGGCGACGCTCGTCGGCAGTTCCTGGATGGACGGTGCGACGGCGCTGCGGAGTTAGGGCGTGTCCTCACTCGGCGGAAATTCTCCAGTCCAAATTGGACGTTCCCCGCCGCGGACGGTATAATCGCTCATGTCTGAAAACGAAACTCCCGTTCCTCCCGATGGCACCGAGGTCCGCACCTATTTCGTCCGCGAACGCAACGCCATGCTTGCCCGCTCCGATGTCAGCGGACTCTTCGTCGATTACTACCTCCATCTGCACGACGAGGGCCTGCGCCACGAACCCACTGCCGACCGCATGCTCAAGGACGCCCTCGTCGCTCTCCTGCTCCACTCCGCCTCCCGTCCCTGGAGCGAATCCGTCGCCTGGACGATCAATTTCCAGCACCCGCTCCTGAATGTTTTCGTGGCCGCCGACAACCGGCTCGCCACCATTGCGGGCAACGTCTTCACCAAAAACGTGAAGGAAAATCAGAGCAACCTTTTCTACAGCGACCTCGTTCGCAACACCGACCTCCCGCGCCGCAGCGTCGTCACCTTCGAGGGCTCCGAAGTCTTCCCTGCCGTCGAGGAATACTACACCCAAAGCGAGCAACGCCCCGCGCGCTACTTCCTGCTTGACGACGAGGATTACGTCTTCATCACCGCGCAACCCGGCTGCGACCTCGAGTGGTTTGCCGCCCTGGACATCGAGGCCGTCCGCGCGATTGATAAAACCGAGACCCTCAGCCTGCTGGAGACGCGCCATTACAAATGGTTCTGCGGCTGCTCCGAGGAAGTGCTTCTGCCCATGCTCGCCACCGCCATGAAAGTGGACCGCGAAGGCCTCTTCGGCGAAGACGACAGCATCCGCGTGACGTGCCCCCGCTGCGGTGCGGGTTATACCATCACCCGCGAAATGCTGGAGAAAAAACTCGGGGATGCGGCTGGGTAACTGGCGGGCTAGATAGGAATCGAAGTGGCAGTCAAGAGTTAGCTAAGTCGCGAGGTTTGGGTCACAGCTGAGTTAGCAGGTCTTGAAACCCAGCGCTAATAAGCTGGGACTCTATCGTCTTGGATGCATGGATGACGACATACTTGGGATAGTCGGAGATAGTATGCTCAATGCGGACCCCGGTAAAAAACCAACCGCGTCGAATGGTAAGCCGCGTCACTGACGAAATGGGAAAGACTAGTTCGCGGCTGATACAGCTCAGAACCAATTGCCCTAAGGAAATAGTGATTCTGCCAAATGGCCGAGACGCATTGATGGCAAATATCTGATTCCTTCCCACCGTGTAGCCACAAGTCTGCGTGATGATTTCTCCGGGCATATTGTTAGTTGTTTCTTTTCGTTCCCAAACTCCGTTTGGCAACGCACTTGCCGGTCAAACTCTGTTTGAAGGCGAGGAAACGGAGTTTCCAAGGCCAAGGCATTCCCAAACCGGAGTTTGGGAACGAGGGTCGAGGAGAAGCTTCACGCGGCGGCGTTAAAGAGCTTGCGTTCCCGGTCGGCGGCGAAAGCCCGACACGCCTTGGATGTCCTCACGAGTTAGCTCAGAGAAATCGGCCAAAATCTCTTCCTCAGACATGCCCGAAACCAGATACTTCAGCACGTCGTAAACCGTGATCCGCATCCCCGAATACACGGCTTGCCACTGCTCTTGCCCGGCTCAACCGTGATCAGGTGCTCATAGTTCATGTCGGAAACCTATGCGTCCAGCGAAGATTGAGCAAGCGCGCGTCCATGTCTCACTAGAAGGGTAATAGTTATCCATGGAAGCTAGTTTGAATCGAATCCTGGGGATCTGTAAAAAAGAAGAACCGTCAGACCCGTTTCCTGCAAATCTGAGTGCAGTTCGCGAGAAAAATGAGCCCGCTGCCCTTAATTTCATGGAAACGGACGAAAATCAGCATCAGACGGACGGATTTTGGCTACGGGCGGACGAAAAAGCAGGCAGGGCGGACGAATTTGCGACTTCCGCCAACTAAACAGGAACCTCCGCGAACCAATTTTGAGAGCGCGCGACCGAATTACGGCATCGGACAGACCAATTCGCAACCCAGACGGACCAATTTGCACCCCGCGCGGACGAATCCGCAAGGCGGACGGACGAATTACGGAGGCTCGCGAACGAATTCGCAGGCGGGACGGACGAGTTGCCGGTGCGGACGGACCCGTTTGTTGGCCCTTCGCCCTAGTTCCAGAGGAACGACTGATTCAGCGCGACGATTTGGCCGTTTTCGATCAGGATCGCGCGCCAGGCGGTGACGCGGCCGTCGTCCGAGTAATCGTCGCCGATGACGGCGAAGTCGGTCCGGTGCGCGCCTTTCGCCTGCAGGTAGGTGATCTCGCGGGCTTGCACGTAGTTGCCGAGCTTCTCGGTGCGATACTCGAGGCGCAGGGTGAGGTCGGCCTGGCGGTGGGCGCGCCAGTAGAAGGTGAAATAATTTCCCCGGCGCGCGAGCACGTCGGTGTTGTCCACGGCTCCGAAGTTGATCTTTCGCAGGCGGGCGTTGAGCATTTCGTTGCTAGTTCGCTGGCGCACGTCGCTGTTGAGAAAGAGGCTGGTCTTGCGAAACTCGAAGTCGTCGCTCAGGGCGAGCGGCAGGACGTTGACCTTGGCGAGGGACACGGGCCGAAGCTGGGTGGTGGTGGTGCAACCCGCCAGCCAGACAAGCGCAAACAAGAGGGCGATCCGTATCATTTGTGGACGATGAAAGCGATTTCCCCCGACGGTGACAACTGGAATTTCCACCTGCCGGGGGCGCGATTTTCGTGGCATGTTTTTCCCATGACCGGCTGCCCATGATTGATGTGCGTTATCACAACGGGGTCTATCTCCCGGCGCACGACCTCTGGCTCGACCCGCAGCGGGATCAGGATTTTGCGTTCGTCAGCCACGCTCATGCCGACCATATCGGGCGTCATCGGGAGGTGATTTTTTCCGCGAACACAGCCCGACTGATGCGCGCGCGGCTGCCGGGGGAACGCATCGAGCACGTCCTGGAGTACGACACGCCGGTGGAGTTTCGCGGGGGCACGGTGCGCCTGCTTCCGGCGGGTCACATCTACGGCTCGGCGCAATTCCACTACGAGACCGAAGCCGGGTCGCTCCTTTACACAGGCGACTTTAAGCTGCGTCAGGGCAAATCCGCCGAGCCCGCAGAGTGGCGTTCGGCGGACATCCTCATCATGGAGACGACATTTGGCCTGCCGCGCTACGTGTTTCCGCCTGCGGAGGGGATATTGGAGGACATCCGGAAGTTTTGCATCGAGGCGCTGGAGGAGGGCTACGTGCCCATTTTGCTGGGCTATTCGCTGGGCAAGGCGCAGGAAATCCTCGCCGCGCTCCAGCCGCTCGGCGTGCCGGTAATGCTCCACGGCGCGGTCTGGCGAATGACGAAGCTCTACGGCGAAATGACGGTCCGGTTCCCGGAGTTGGAGCTCTATCAAGCTGGTGCGGTGCAGGGGAAAATCCTCATTTGCCCGCCGAGCGCGAACCGCTCGATCATGCTGAAGAAGATCAAAAACCGGCGCGTCGCCATGCTCTCGGGCTGGGCGCTCACGCCGGGGGCGATCCATCGCTACCAATGCGACGCGGTGTTTCCGCTTTCCGACCACGCCGATTACCCGGATTTGTTGCGCTACGTGGAACTCGTCCGACCGAAACGCGTGCTGACGTTGCACGGCTTCGCCGAGGAATTTGCCGCCGATCTGCGGGCGAGGGGAGTGGAAGCGTGGTCGCTCACGGGTCACAATCAATTGGAACTCAGTATCGCCCTCGGCGGCATCGCGGAGATTCCAATGGAACTCGAATCGAAAAAAAGTGAGGGGAGTTTCAGTCGATTCTGCGCTGTCTGCGACCGCATCGCCGCCGTCACGGGCAAAAAGGAAAAAATCCGGCTGCTCGCGGAATTGCTGCAAAGCCTGCCGCCGGGGGAAGCTCCGCTCGCTGCCGTGTTTCTCACCGGACGCGCCTTTGCCCAGAGCGATCCGCGCGTCCTGCAAGTCGGCTGGGCGCTGATCCGCCGCGCCGTGATGCTGGCCGCGGGCGTGTCCGAAGGGGAATTTCGCGCGAAAACCAGCGGGCTGGGGGACATCGGCAAGGCCGTTCTCATCGCGCTCGCCGGTCGCGCGGGCACGGGTGATTTCTCCCTGACTCAAGTCGCCGACGCCTTTGCTCGGCTGGAACAAACCCGCGGCCCGACTGCGAAATCCGCCGTGCTGCGCGAGATATTGATGGAACTCGACGCCACCGAGGCCGCGTATTTCGTTCGCATCCTCACGAGCGACTTGCGCATCGGACTCAAGGAAGGCCTCGTCGAGGAAAGCATCGCGGAGGCATTTGGAGTCGCGGCGGACGACGTTCGCGAGGCGAATATGCTCACCGGAGATTTGAGTCAGGTCGTTATCTTGACCCAAGAAAACCGCCTTGCCGACGCGGGCATCCAGCTTTTTCACCCGGTAAAAGTGATGCTCGCCTCGCCCGAACCGACTGCCGAGGCGATCTGGGAACGCTTCGGTCCCGCCGCTGCCGACGGCGTGCTGGTCGAGGATAAATACGACGGCATCCGCGCCCAGATTCATCTCGATGGCACTCGCACGGAGCTGTTTTCGCGCGATCTGCGCCCGATCACGAATCAGTTTCCCGAGCTGGCGGTGGCGTTTGCGACGTCAGCGATTTTCGATGGGGAAATTCTGGCGTTTGCCGAGGGCAAGGCGCTGACGTTTTTCGATTTGCAGAAACGGCTCGGGCGCAAAAGCCACGCCGATCTGTTTATCGACTCGGATATTCCGGTCGTTTTCACCGCGTTCGACTTGCTCTATCTGGACGGAAATTCCTTGCTGAAGACGCCGCTTGCCGAACGTCGTTCCCTCCTGAAAACACTGCAACTCCCGTCACCTTTTCGGCTGGCCGAAGCGACGCTGGTGCGTTCTGCCGATGAAATGGAGGCCGCCTTCATAGCCGCCCGCGCCCGCAGAAACGAGGGCTTGATCGTGAAGGACGCGACAAGTTTTTATCTCCCGGGACGGCGCGGCGGAGCCTGGTATAAATTGAAAAAGGAGCTCGCGACCCTCGATGTCGTGGTCACTGCCGTCGAGCAAGGCCACGGGAAACGCAGCCATGTTTTGAGCGATTACACGTTCGCCGTTCGCCGCGACGGGACGGAGGAATTGCTCACCATCGGCAAGGCGTATTCGGGCCTCACCGACGTTGAAATCGAGGAACTGACGGCGCACTTTGAGTCGAATGTGATCGGTCACTGGGGTCACGCGCGCCTCGTGCAGCCGGACATTATATTGGAAGTCGCCTTTGACTCGATCCAGCCGAGCAAGCGCCACCCAAGCGGACTCGCCATGCGTTTCCCCCGGATCAAGGCCATCCGCCGCGACAAAACCCTGCGGGACATCGACACCCTGAGCTTTGCAAAAAGCTTGGTGGGATAAAGAAAAGGCTTGTGGAGTATGGCAACGATGCCATACTCCTAACATGAAAATGACCATGCACATCGATGAAGAGCTTCTCGACAGAGTCATCAAAGTCACCGGCGCCGCCAGCAAGACCGAAGCTGTTAACATCGCCCTCCGGGAGATGGACCGGAAAATCCGGCTCGCGGAGTTTGGCAAAAAAGGACTCGGCCTCACCAAGGCAGAGATCCGGGCCGCGGTCGCCGAGGACGACACGATGTTTTTGCGGGTGGCGGAAGAGCCTGCGACGCCTTCTCCCATCAGAAGAGCCAAGAAATCCTAACATTGTGATCCTGGTCGATTCGTGTGTTTACATCCGGTTGCTGCGGGCCGATCTGGACCCGGCACGCGAATTGGCCGGGCTCGCGATGGAGGACGAACTGGCGACTTGCGGCGTGATTCGCTGTGAAGTCCTGCGAGGCATGCGCACGGCGAAAGCGCGCAAGGCTTTGGCGGCTTATCTCGATTGCATGCTCTACATTCCGACTTTGAACACAATCTGGGAAAAGGCGGAAGACCTGCTCTGGGAGATCGATCGCACCGGGTTTCACATCCCGCTGCCGGATGCGGTCATCGCCGCGAGCGCGCTGCATGTGGGAGCCACGGTGCTAACATTCGACGGCCACTTTCAGCACGTGCCGAAACTGGCAGTTCGCAGCGACTACGAGACTTAGGACTAACTTAAACCAGATTCTCCGGGTTTAGCGGGAGCAACGTCGGCTCGACAAAAATGCCGTCCTTGCGAATGAGTTTGCCGTCAAACCAAACCTCGCCGCCGCCGTAATCCTCGCGCTGGATATTCACCAAATCCCAGTGAACTTGCGAGCGATTGCCGTTGTCGGCCTGCTCGTAGGCCTGGCCCGGCGTGAAATGGAAGCTGCCGCTGATTTTCTCGTCGAAAAGAATGTCGCGCATCGGCTCGAGAATGTGTGGATTGAAGGCCAGCGAAAACTCCCCGATGTAGCGCGCACCCTCGTCGGAATCGAGGATTTGGTTGATCTTTTTCGTGTTGTTGCCCGTGGCGTTGACGATTTTTCCCTTGGAAAACTCCAGGCGCACGTCGTCAAAACCGCCGCCTTGATAAACCGTCGGCGCGTTGAAATGCACGTAGCCCTCGACGGAATCGCGGATCGGACAGGAAAAAACCTCGCCGTCGGGAATGTTGTGCGTGCCGCCGCAAATGATCGCGCCGATGCCGCGAATGCTGAAACGCAGATCGGTTTTTGGACCCTTGATGTGGACCGCATCCGTCTTGTCCATGAGGACTTTGAGCGCATTCATGCTCGCCGCCATTTTTCCGTAATCCAGTGTGCAGACGCGGAAATAAAAATCCTCAAACGCCTCTGTGCTCATGCTCGCTTGCTGCGCCATCGAGGCGGTCGGCCAGCGCAGAACGCACCATTTCGTCTTCTGCACACGATGATCGAGCACGGGCTTGAGCAGCTTCATGGCGAGTTTCATTCGATCCGTCGGAACGTCGGAAAGCTCATTGATGTTGTGGCTGCCACGGAGCGCAATGTAGGCATCCATCTTGCGCATCCGGGCGAGTTCCAAAGTGGAGAGAATCTCATATTGCGCCTCGTTCGCCTCGCGCATCAGCTCACGCGTGACCGACGCCCGGTGAATCTGCACAAACGGCAGCGCGCCCACACTGCGAACCGCACGAACTAGGGCGACCAGCATTTCCTCGGGAATGTCGAAGGCGTCGAGCAGGACTTTTTCTCCAGGCTGCAATCTCGTAGAGTGCCGGACGAGAATATCGGAAAGTCGCGCGTAACGAGGATCTTGCATGTTGCGTGGGAAATTATAGACGAACCGAACGGCGGGAAAGTGCAAATTCTAGGGCCGCACCCGCAAGACGACTACGAGCGGGCGGTGGTCGCTGGCCTCATACCAATTTGCCGGGCGGGGAATGTGTGATTTTTCAGCGATCACATCCTGAGTCGCGGCCCGGCTAGTGAGGACGTAGTCGATGCGGGAATAAATGTCGGCTGTCTTCCAGTAATGCGTCCATTTGTCGCCGTTTACGTCGCGCAGATCGACGGGCCGGAGGGCGTCGTCGGAGTTTTTGCGGCCCATGATTTCGCGGATCGACGCCTCATTGATCGTATCATTGAAATCGCCATAAACTAACATTCGCGCGTCAGGCGTTTTTTCCAGAATCGACTTGCAGTGCAATCGCAGCAAATGCGCCTCGCCGCGTCGCACCAGCGACTCGTCCTCCGGCACATCGCGCTTACTTTTCAGGTGAGTTCCAATGAAATGGAGCTGGCATGTGGCCGTGACGTCGATGGTGACGTCGAGAATACCGCGTTTGTAATACTGCTTTTTGCCTATGAGATCGAAGGAGAGATTCGTCTGCGAATGACGGGCGGAAATCGGAAACCGGCTGGCCAGTGCGACATGGCGCTCCAAGTCCGCCGCCTGGACGTATTCGGTGTGGGGGAAATCGAGCCCGGCGGCTTTGAGCCGAGTTAGAAAGTCCTCAAACTCGGCCGGTGCGCCCATTTCGCAGACGCCGATAATGTCGGGTTTTTCCGAGGCAATGACGGCGATAAGCGCGGCAATGCTTTTCTCCGACTTCGGTTCGACTGGCCGGCTGCCTTCCGGGACGGAGCGGATGTAGTTTTCGAGGTTGTAGGCGAGAAAACGAACCTCCGCCGGACCTTCCGCCAAGACGCTCAGGCTGCAGGTGAGAAGAAAAAAAAGAAGAACTCGGATCATAAAAAAAGGCCCGTTGGATTAACGGGCCTTTTCAAAAATTGAATCGGAAGGTTAGGAAGGCTTGACCGCAGTTTCCTGATCCTTGGCGGGCTGGACGGCGACCGGCTCGGCGGGGTTGTGCAGTTCGCGATGAAATTCATCCTTGGCCTTTTTGAATTCGTGCATGCTCTGGCCGAGGCTGCGGGCGAGTTCGGGAAGTTTCTTGGCTCCAAAGAAAATGAGAACGAAGAACATGATGACCATGATTTCTGGCCAGCCGGGAGCGGAAAGGGCGAGGAGTGAGTTCATAGTCGAAGTTATCATGGGGTTGGCACTTGGAAAGGGGCTTTTCTGCAAAGGTGGTTCGGAGAAAGCAGGCGATTGGATGTGCCGCTGATGTGATCTGTAAAAAGAATTGCGGTTTTTCGTCAAAATCCACTTGCACGCTTCCCCTTTGCACCTATTATTTCGGCCCCCGCGCTTGGCGGGCAGAGCAAATGTGAGCCGCCAAGGCGGTCTTTTTGTCTCTGGATTCCAAGACAGGAAACAATTTTCAGCCTCATTTAGTCACAACACATACAAGAATAACAGATGCCAACGATCAACCAGCTCGTCAGAAAAGGCCGTTCCAAGGTTACGGTGAAATCCAAGTCACCCGCCCTCGTGAATTGCCCGCAGCGTCGTGGAGTCTGTATTCAAGTGATGACTCGCACGCCAAAGAAACCCAACTCCGCTCTTCGCAAAGTGGCCAAGGTGCGTCTGACGAATGGCCAGGAAGTCATCGCTTACATTCCCGGTGAAGGTCACAATCTGCAAGAGCACTCGATCGTCCTCGTTCGCGGTGGCAAGGTGAAGGATCTTCCCGGTGTTCGTTATCATATCGTTCGTGGAACCCTCGACGCCCTCGGAGTCGATGGCCGCCGCCGCAGCCGTTCCAAATACGGTGCCAAGCGTCCAAAGCCGGGCCAAGTGGAAGCCGTTAAAGGCAAGGGCGGCAAAGGTAAGAAATAATTCGCGTCCCAGATTCTAAACTCCCAACTTTTCCAACATGTCTCGTCGCCGCAAAACCATTCACAAAGAAGTCAAGGCAGATGGCCGTTATGGTTCCTCTGAAGTCGCTGCTCTCATCAGCACGATCATGATCGGTGGAAAGAAATCCACCGCCGAGCGCATCGTTTACGGTGCCATCGACAAGAGCCGCGAAGGTTCCGACATCGTTGATCCTCTCGAAACTCTTCACAAGGCTCTCGAAAACGTGAAGCCTCGTCTGGAAGTCAAATCCCGCCGCGTCGGTGGTGCCACTTATCAGGTTCCGATGGAAGTCCCGCAGGCCCGTCAAGTCGCTCTCGCGATGCGCTGGATTGTTGGTTTTGCCCAGAAACGTCGTGGCATTCCCATGATCGATGCGCTTTCCAATGAATTGAAAGACGCTGCTGCTGGTCAGGGCAACGCGATCAAGAAACGCGACGACACTCATAAGATGGCTCAAGCAAACCGCGCTTTCGCCCACTTCCGCTTCTAAATTTTTATGTCCGCCACACTCGAAGCCAAACCTGCTGCCAATCCGAACTCTCCGGATCGTGCGTTTCCTCTGGAACGCACCCGCAACATCGGAATTGCCGCGCACATCGATGCGGGCAAGACGACTTTGACTGAGCGTATTCTTTTCTACACCGGCATGATCCACAAGATCGGCGAGGTGCATGAAGGCAACACGGCGACAGACTGGATGGAGCAGGAGCGCGAGCGTGGCATCACGATCACCTCGGCGGCAACGACCTGTTCCTGGTTACAGAAAAAAGAAGAAGGCGTTTACAAGGTTTTCGAGAACATCAAGCAGCGCGTCAACATTATCGACACTCCTGGCCACGTGGATTTCACGGCCGAGGTCGAGCGTTCCCTGCGAGTTCTAGACGGCGCGATTGCCGTGTTCTGCGGCGTGGCTGGAGTTCAACCCCAATCTGAAACCGTCTGGCGTCAGGCGACCAAGTACAACGTCCCTCGTATCGCCTTCGTGAACAAAATGGACCGCACCGGTGCCAATTTTGATAACGCGATCAAAGACATGCGCACCAAGCTCGGTGCCAATGCGTGGCCGGTTTTGATTCCTTACGGCAGAGAGGACTACCTCAAGGGTCAGTTCGATGTCATCAACAAGAAAGCCGTCATATACGTCGATGACGACTCGACGGGTTCCAGATATTTGATCGAGGAAATTCCTGCTGAGTTCAAAGACATGGTCGATAGCGCGTATGACGATCTCGTCACCGCAATGTCCGATCTCGACGACGAAATCGGCATGGCTTATCTCGAAGAGCAGCCGATCACCATTCAGATGTTGAAGGCTGCGATCCGCCGCCAGACCATCGCTAATAAATTTGTTCCGGTTGTTGGCGGTTCCGCCTTCAAAAACAAGGGCGTCCAGTTCCTCGTCGATGCAGTGGTCGATTACCTTCCAAGTCCGTTGGACATTGAGGCAACCAAGGGTCTCAACCCGGACGATCTCACTCCGATGGAGGCTCCCACGAGCGACTTTGGCAAGTTCTGCTCCCTCGCTTTCAAACTCTGGAGCGATCCATTTGTTGGCAAGCTCGTTTTCTTCCGTGTTTACAGCGGCAAACTTTCCAAGGGCGACACCGTTTACAATCCTCGCACCAACAAGCGCGAGCGCATCAGCCGTCTGATTCAGATCCAAGCCGACAAGCGCGAGGACATCGACACTTGTTACGCTGGCGACATCGCGGCCATCGTTGGCATCAAAAACATCACCACGGGTGACACGCTTTGCGACGAGGATTACCCAATTCTCCTTGAGCCGCCGACCTTCCCAGATCCGGTTATCTCGATGGCCATTGAGCCAAAGACCAAGGTTGACCAGGAAAAAATGGGCAACGCACTCCAGCGTTTGTCTGAGGAAGATCCGACTTTCAAGGTTTTCACCAACGAAGACACGGGTCAGACCATTATCGCCGGCATGGGCGAGCTCCATTTGGAAATTATTCGCGACCGCATGTTGCGTGAGTTCAAGGTTGAGGCCAACTCCGGCAAACCGCAGATCGCTTACCGCGAAACCATCACCAAAAAGGCGCATGGCGTTGGCAAGTTGATCAAGCAATCCGGTGGTCGCGGTCAATACGGCCACGTCGAAGTCGATGTTCGCCCCGGCGAGCGCGGCAAGGGTCTCGTCATCGAAAACAAAGTGGTTGGTGGCTCCATTCCCAAGGAATACATCGCCCCGACCAAGAAGGGCATCGAGGAAGCTGTTCTTAACGGCATCATCGGCGGCTATCCCGTCATCGACGTGGAAGTCGACATCGTTTTCGGCAGTTACCACGACGTGGATTCCAATGAAATGGCATTCAAACTCGCGGCCATCTTCGCCATGAAAGACGCTTTCAAGAACGCCGCTTCGGTGCTTCTGGAGCCGATCATGAAGGTCGAAAACAGCACTCCAGACGAGTTCCAAGGCGACATCATGGGCGATCTCAACCGCCGCCGTGGCCAAATCGTCAGCATCGAAAGCAAAGTCAACCTCAGCATTATCAATGCGACGGTGCCTCTCGCGGAAATGTTTGGCTACGCCACTGCGATCCGCTCCCTTTCCAAGGGCCGTTCCTCTTACTCGATGGAGCCTTCTCACTTCGAGCAAGTTCCCGCCCAAGTCCTGGCTGCCGTCATCGACTCCAAGGAAAAATAATCGCGGCATTCGCATCTAACTCCACTCCCTTTTTATGACCACTGGCCAACGCATACGCATCCGACTCAAAGGTTTCGACTACCGGATGCTCGATCAATCCTCTATTGAAATCGTGGAAACCGCCAAGCGCACCGGCGCTCGTGTGGCCGGCCCGATCCCGCTGCCCACCCGCATCGAGAAATTCACCGTTAACCGTTCTGCCCACGTGGATAAAAAATCCATGGAGCAGTTTGAAGTTCGCACCCACAAGCGCCTGCTCGACATCATCGAGCCGACCGCCAAGACCGTCGATGAGCTCCGCAAACTGAACCTCCCGGCTGGTGTGGACATCACTATCAAGATCTGACGTTTCAGACCCCAACATTTTTATGAGAATCGGACTTTTAGGTAAAAAAATCGGTATGACCCGCGTCTATGACGAGAAGGGCCGTGCCACGCCAGTGACCGTGATTTCGGCCGGTGGAAATGCTCTTCTTCAGGTGAAAACCCTTGAGAACGACGGGTATTCCGCCGTGCAAGTGGGCTTCGACACCCAGAAAGAATCCCGCGTTCCCAAGGCGGAACTCGGCCACTTCGCCAAGACTTCCTCGGAGCCAAAAAAACGGCTCGCTGAATTCCGCCTGGAAGAAACCGACACCATTTCTGGCGATGTGAACCTGAAGGTTTCCCGTTTTCAGCCTGGCCAGTTGGTCGATGTCATCGGTCAATCCAAGGGCAAAGGTTTCCAAGGCGTTATGAAACGTCACAACTTCGCCGGCCAGCCGATGACCCACGGTCATACGACTCACCGCCGCAACGGCTCGATCGGCAACCGTTCGACTCCGGGTCGTGTCTGGAAAAACATGGGCATGCCCGGTCACATGGGTGACGAGCGTGTCACCGTGCAAAATCTCCGCGTTGTCCAAGTTCGTGAAGAAGAAAACGTCATCCTCGTCGCCGGGGCAGTTCCCGGAGCCAACGGCGGTTACGTGATGATTCGTCCCGCGATCAAAAGCCCAACTCCAACTGAGGTGGCCATCTAATTATGAGTGCAACAGTTTTTACCATTGAAGCCGCCAAGGCTGCCAATATCGCCGTGATCGAAAACGGTCGTGGCACTCAGGCAGTTCATGAAGCCATCGTTGCGATGCGCGCTGCTCGTCGCAGTGGCACCGCAAGCACCAAGACCAAAGCCGAAGTCAGCGGTTCTGGTTCCAAGCCATGGCGTCAAAAAGGCACGGGCCGCGCTCGTGCCGGTTACAAATCGTCCCCGGTCTGGAGCGGTGGCGGTGTCGCATTTGGCCCCAAGCCTCGTGATTACACGAAGAATGTGCCGAAGTCGGTTCGCCGTCTCGCTTTCCTGAAAGCCCTCAGCTCCAAGATCGCCCTCGGCGATGTGCTCGTGGTCGATTCGTTTTCCGTTTCCGAGCCGAAGACCAAGCAATTTGTTTCCCTCCTCGGTGAACAAACTCCCGAGACCAAAACCCTCGTGATTGCTCTCGCTTTCGACGAAAACACTTACAAGGCGGCCCGCAACGTTTCCTCCGCCCTGCTCAACACCGCGACCGACGTCAACACCGAGCAACTTCTCGCCTTCCGCAAGATTGTTATCGTGAAGGACGCCCTCGCCAAACTCGCAGAAAGAGTCGCCTAATATGAACGAGATCTACGATTTCATCCAAACGGTCCGCCTGACTGAAAAGGCGACCTTGCTCGCCGAAAAGGAAAACAAATACGTTTTCAGCGTCAGCCCTTCCGCGAACAAGATTCAGATCAAAACCGCCATCGAAAAGCTCTTCGGCAAGAAAGTTCTCAGTGTGAACACAATGAACTATGCCGGTAAGAAAAAGCGTGAGCGCCGGGCCGACTTCGGTCGCAAGAACCACTGGAAAAAAGCAATCGTCACGCTGAAGGAGGGCGACAAAATTGAGCTGGCTTAATCGCTAATCTCAATCGCACAAGACTTATGGCACTTAAAACTTTCCGACCGCTCACTCCGGTCCAGCGCTTTCAGGCGCTTCCCACTTTCGACGAAATCACGACGAGCAAGCCCGAGAAAAGCCTGCTCACCACCAAGAAAAAAACCGGTGGTCGCAATAACAACGGACGCATCACCACCCGTCACATTGGCGGTGGTCACAAAAAGAAACTGCGCCTGATCGACTTCAAGCGCACCCTGCGCGGAGTTTCTGCAGATGTTGTTTCAATTGAGTACGATCCGAATCGTTCGGCTCGGATCGCTTTGCTTTCCTACACGGACGGCACCAAGGCTTACATTTTGGCTCCGATTGGACTCACCGTCGGCACCAAGGTTTCCGCAGGTGAAGCCGCTGCGCCTGAAATTGGCAATGCACTTCCTTTGAAGAGCATCCCGCTCGGCACCACCATTCACAACATCGAACTCGTCCCCGGTCGCGGCGGTCAAATCGCCCGCAGCGCTGGCCAGGCGGCTATTCTCAGCAACCGCGAGGGTGGTTACGCCCTGATTCGCATGCCTTCCGGTGAAGTGCGCCAGATTATTGAAACCTGCTACGCCACCATCGGCCAGGTCGGAAACATTGAGCACATGAACGTCTCCAGCGGCAAGGCCGGACGTTCCCGCTGGCTCGGAGTTCGTCCCACCGTTCGCGGTATGGTGATGAACCCGGTCGATCACCCAAATGGTGGTGGACAAGGCAAGAGCAAGGGCGGTGGCGGACGTCACCATCCGATGTCTCCATGGGGTCAATTGGCGAAGGGCTTCAAGACTCGTCGCAAACACAAGCCAAGCAACCGCTTCATCGTGGAGCGCCGCAAATCCTCCAAGAAGAAATAATTTATGGGCAGATCACTCAAAAAAGGGCCGTTCGTTGACGTTAAGCTCCTTGAAAAAATTGATAAGATGGCAGACGCCTCGGTCAAAAAACCAATTAAAACCTGGTCCCGGCGTTCCATGATTACCCCCGACTTCGTTGGTCACACCTTCCTGGTGCACAACGGCAAAATTTTCGCCTCCGTTTTCGTTACTGAAAACATGGTGGGCCACAAACTTGGTGAGTTTTCCCCGACTCGTGTCTTTAAGAAACACGGATCGCATACCGCCAAGGTGTCCAAATAGTTTAGGGTGGCTCATGATGCCACTGCCCAAAATCCTCCGGTGTTCGTTGATTCGAATGCAAGTCGGATCAGTGGCGGTCATCATAGGGTTGCTCGCCGAGTGTGGGTCGAATGCCATTGCGCAGACGGTCAATACTCAAAGTTCTTTCTCAGATACAATTGAATTAGCAGATCCCAAGTCGGCAGCCAGCGCCATTACGGCGGCGGTTTCTGATACGGAAGATTTGCTCAAGCAGAACCTGATTCTGCAAGAGCAGGTGCGCTCGATTTCCGAGGCCTTGGTGCAAGCCAAGACTGAGGCGGACGCTGCGGTGACCGAAAACCGGGAGTTAAAAACCCGGATCGAAGCCCTCGGATTAAACGCGATTGGAAACGATCGCAGTAAGCTGGAGCAGCGACTCGTCAAAGCCGTCAGCGACCTGAGTGTTTCGCAAGCCGCCCTGGCCGAAAACAAAAAGATTCTCGCTAGTCTGACGGAGGCGATCCTTTCGCTTTTGAAGACTTCCAAGGATGTTTCACCCGAAGCACGCCTGGCTGTTGAAGCCGAGCTAAGGAACGCCAGCCAAAACGCTGGAGTCGAACCTGAGTCCGCTCAAAAAGCGGAACCCATCGGTGCCAGTTTGACCAATGCCCGGGTCATCAGCCTCAAACCGGAACTTGGTCTATTGATCGGCAATATCGGCTCCAATGAATCCGTGAAAATCGGAATGCCTTTCCGGGTCTATGAGGGACAAACTCCCATAGCCTTGGTACGAGTCGTCGATGTCCGCGAGAAGCTTTTCGGAGCGCTAATTCAAGAAACTTTATCTGATAAAACCCCTGTCAAAGTAGGGCATCGACTCAAAGTCGCGGC
Organism: Chthoniobacterales bacterium; assembly: GCA_039930045.1. NCBI lineage: Bacteria > Pseudomonadati > Verrucomicrobiota > Spartobacteria > Chthoniobacterales > Chthoniobacterales bacterium. The sequence continues at coordinate 178,439 of JBDSQB010000005.1, forward strand.
CAATTAAAGACTCAACAACATGCAAGTTAAATCCATTTACAAATACGCTAAGATCTCGGCCTTCAAGGCCCGGGAAGTGACGCGTGAAATTCAAGGTCTGCCAGTCTCGGCAGCTCTCGACATCGTCACGTTCAGCCCCAAAAAAGCGGCTTTCCTGATTGCCAAGACGCTGAAGAGCGCGGTGGCCAATGCCGAGAACAACAATGATTTGCGTGCTGAGAATCTGGTTGTGAAAGAAGCGATCGTCGGTGAGGGCTCGACCATCAAGCGTTCCCGTCCACGGGCTCGCGGTAGCGCCAGCCCGATCCGCAAGCGCACGGCTCACATCAGCATCACTTTGACCGACGAGATCGTCATTGAGACTCGCGAGTCCCGCAAAGCCAGCAAGCCGAAATCCAAGGCAAAAAAATCTTCCGCCAAAGTTTCTTCCCCGAAAGCCACCAAGCCAACTGTCTCCCCTGAAGCCGCTCCCGCCGCTTCCTCCGAAACCAAAGAATAATCGTTATGGGTCAAAAAGTTAATCCAATTGGGTATCGTCTCGCGCTCAGCCGCGACTGGCGTTCACGCTGGTATGCCAACCGTCAGGAGCTTCCTGGTTTCCTCAAGGCCGACATCGACATCCGTGCTTACGTTAAAAAGAAACTCGCGCTCGCGGCGGTTTCCAAGATCGTCATCGAACGCGCCTGGAACAGCATCCGCACCACGATTTACACGGCTCGCCCTGGTATCGTGATCGGACGCAAAGGTTCTGAGATCGAGAACATGACTCTGGAAATCGCCAAAATGTCCGGCGGCAAACAGGTCAAAATCGACATTCAGGAAATCAAAACTCCGGAACTCGATGCACAACTCGTGGCCGAAAACATCGCCATGCAGATCGAGCGCCGTATTTCTTTCCGCCGTGCCATGAAAAAAACCGTCCAGCAGACGATGGAATTCGGTGCACTGGGAATCAAAGTCCGCTGTGCTGGCCGCCTCGGCGGTGCAGAAATCAGCCGCTCGGAAGCCTATCGTGAAGGCAAAGTGCCACTGCACACCCTGCGCATGCCGATTGACTATGGTTTCGCGGAAGCCAACACGGTTTACGGTAAGATCGGCATCAAATGCTGGATTTGCAAAAAGGACGAAGCGCCTGTTGCGGAGGCTCCCAAAAAGGAAGCCAACGTTTAATTTTTCAATTTTAATTTCTAGGAGACTTTTATGCCATTGATGCCCAAAAGAGTGAAGTATCGCAAGACCCAGCGCGGCAGCCGCAAGGGAACTGCTTCACGCAATATCAAAGTTGATTTCGGTGAATTCGCCCTGCAAACCTTGGAGCGCGCCTGGATCACCAACATTCAAATCGAAGCCGCCCGTGTCGCATTAACTCGCAACATGAAACGCAAAGGAAAACTCTGGGTTCGTATTTTCCCAGACAAATCCGTCACCGCTCGTCCGCCTGAAACCCGAATGGGTAAAGGCAAAGGCCAGCCCGAGTATTGGGTCGCCGTGGTTCGGCCCGGCAACATTATTTTTGAACTCGATGGTGTGCCGGAATCCATTGCTCGCGAATCGCTGCGCCTGGCGGCAACCAAGCTCCCGATCCGCACCCGCTTTATCTCGCGTCACCACGTCGCTACCTAACTCCCATGAAAATTAAAGAAGCACGCGATCTGAGTCCCGAAGAATTGGTGGCTCGCAAGTCCGAACTCCGCAAAGAAGCCTTTCAGCTTCGCATCCAGCAAGGCACCGGCCAGTTGGAAAACCCGAGCCAGCTCACGAAAATCCGAAAAGATGTGGCCCGTATCGAAACAGTCCTTTCGGAACGCAATAAATAGTGTATTCTCACCGCCCCAATTAAAACACGCCAGATGAGCGAATCCCTTTCCACCACTCCAAATCCAGCCGCTGAAGTGCATCACGTCCGCAAGACGCGCGTCGGTCAGGTTGTTTCCACCAAGTCCGCCAAAACGGCTGTGGTCGAGACCACCACCCGCGTTCCGCACCCGAAGTTTGGCAAGATTATCAAGCACTCAAAGAAATTTCACGTTCACGACGAGAATAATACTGCCCAAGTCGGCGACACGGTGGAGATCATCGAGACGCGTCCATTGAGCAAGCTCAAGCGCTGGCGCTTGGTGTCCGTCATCAAACACTAACCAGCAAATTTTATGGTCCAGATTAGATCCAGATTAGATGTTGCCGATAACACAGGCGCCCGCATGGCGACCATGATTGGTGTCATTGGCAAATCCACCATGACTGCCGAAGTGGGCGATGTCATCACCGCCAACGTCAAGGAGGCCGCGCATAACGGCACTGTGAAAAAAGGCGACGTCGTTCGCGCCGTCATCGTTCGCACCCGGCAGCCGATCAAGCGTGAGGATGGATCAGCCCTGCGTTTTGATAACAATGCGATCGTCATTATTGACAAGGATTTGAATCCGCGTGGAACTCGCATCTTCGGCCCAGTGGCCCGTGAGTTGCGCGAAAAGAATTTCATGAAAATCGTTTCCCTAGCCCCGGAGGTCGTATGAGTGCATTGAAGACCCACGTTAAAAAAGGCGACGACGTCGTTGTCATCTCCGGCAACCACCGCGGTTCGACCGGCAAGATTTTGCAAGTTCTTACCCGTAAGAATCAGGTTCTCATCGAGGGCGTGCGAATGATTAAGAAACACGTCAAGAAATCTGCCGAACATCAGAATGGCGCCATTATTGAGCGCGAAGGTCCGTTGCACATTTCAAATGTGAAGCTTTCCACTGTTGCCGAGCCTGCGAAGAAAACTTCTCGCACGAAGAAATAAGTTATTATGGCCGCCACACTTTACACTGAATACAAGGAACGCGTCGTTCCCGCCCTCAAGGCGACACGTGGATACTCGAACATCCACCAGATCCCGAGGATCCAAAAGGTCGTCATCAACACCTGCATCGCGTCTCAATCGGACGTCAAGCAGGCGCTCGAAGACGCCAAAAACGAGTTGGGTATGATCACGGGCCAAAAGCCTGCGGAGACCATTTCCAAAAAGAGTATTTCCAACTTCAAACTCCGCGAAGGCCAGCCCATTGGGGCTAAAGTCACCCTGCGCGGCGACAAGATGTATGAGTTCCTCGAACGTCTCATCCGCACCGCTCTGCCTCGCATCCGCGATTTCCGTGGGATTTCTCCCAAGGCATTCGACGGCAACGGCAACTACACCCTCGGTGTTTCCGATCAATCCATTTTCCCTGAAATCGAACTCGATAAAATTAAACGCAACATTGGTTTTGACGTCACCATCGTGACATCTGCCAAGACCAACGACGAGGCGAAGGCTTTGTTGGTGGAAATGGGCGTTCCCTTCACTGACAAAGCCAAGAAAGCGCCTGCCAAGGCTGCCTAACATTGGCGAACTAATTATGAGCACTGTTACCGATCCCATATCCGACTTTTTGACTCGGATTCGCAACGCCAGCGCCGCCCGCAAGGCCCTGGTAGAAGCTCCTTATTCCCGCATCAAGGCCGACATCGCCAAGATCTTGAAAGAAGAAGGCTACATTTCTGATTACTCCGTTGAAACGGAAATCACCCAGCCGCAAATCAAAGTTACCACTAAATTTGTCAACAAGACCGCCGCCATCACCGGCGTTAAGCGCGTCAGTCGTCCTGGTCTCCGCAAATACGTCGGTGCCACGGAGATTCCCCGGGTTCTCGGTGGTCTCGGTGTGGCCATTCTTTCCACTCCGAAGGGTGTGTTGAGCGGTCAGAAAGCGAAAAAAGAAAACGTCGGCGGCGAAGTACTCGCCTACATCTGGTAAAGGATCACTAAAATGTCACGTATCGGAAAAAAAGCAGTTGTTCTGCCTGAAAAAGTCACTTTCGGAGTGAATGCAGAAGGCTCGGTCAGCATTGAAGGCCCCAAAGGCAAGCTTCAGTGGGTTCTGCCCAAGCAAATCAAGGCCCGCCTCGAAGGCTCCAATGTGGTGATCGATCGCGAAAGCGAGAATCGCCAGGTTCGCGCTTTGCATGGTCTCAGCCGCGCTTTGGTCGCCAACATGGTTACCGGAGTCAGCACGGGATTCAAAAAGGATCTTGAAATTCAAGGCGTTGGTTTTAAAGCCGCCGTGCAGGGAGCCGTGCTCAACTTGAGCCTCGGTTTTTCTCACCCCATCAATTTCTCCATCCCGGCTGGCATCAAAGTCACGGTGACTGAAAACACCAAGATCGCCGTGGAAGGTATCGACCGTCAGCTCGTTGGCCAAGTGGCTGCTGACATCCGCGCTTACTACCCACCTGAGCCTTACAAGGGCAAGGGCGTCCGTTATGCGGGCGAGCAAATTCTCCGCAAGGAAGGCAAAACAGTCCAATAATCTATGTCCGCCCAAACTGCCAAAAGCAACATTCAACTCCGTCATGCCCGTATCCGCAAGCGGATCACCGGGACCGCCGCCCGTCCTCGTCTCGCGGTGCATTTCTCTGGCAAAAACGTTTATGCGCAAATTATCGACGACACTCTCGGCGAGACTTTGGTCGCAGTGCAAACCACCGAGAAAGCATTTCGTTCCGAGAACAAGTCTGTTCACGCCAATCAAGCCATCGCTGAAAAAGTTGGCGCGCTGATCGCGGAGCGCAGTAAATCCAAGAACGTGACAGCAGTGGTTTTCGACCGCGGCGGTTTTATGTATCACGGTAAAGTCAAAGCTCTCGCCGACGCAGCCCGCGCTGGTGGCCTCCAATTTTAATATGGCAAATCCAAATCAAGGTCGCAGAAATGATCGGAATCGTGAGGACAAAGGTCCGAAGTCCGACACCACCGAAAAAGTCGTTTTCATCAATCGTTGCGCCAAGGTCGTCAAAGGTGGACGCCGTTTCAGCTTCAGCGCATTGATCGTTGCTGGCGATCATAAGGGCAAAGTCGGTTGTGGATTTGGCAAGGCCAATGAAGTTTCCGAGGCCATTCGCAAAGCTTCCGATGCCGCTCGCAAATCCATGGTGGCCGTGGCTCTCCGCGAAAACTCCATTCCGCACGAAGTCATCGGTGAATACGGTGGTGGTCGCGTGCTTTTGCGCCCCGCGTCTCCTGGAACTGGCATCATCGCCGGTGGTGGAGTGCGTGCGGTCGTCGAAGCGGCTGGCATCAAGGATGTCTTGGCTAAATCTCTCGGTTCCGACAATCACGCAAACGTGGTTAAGGCCACCATTGCGGCTCTCCTGGCGCTTCGCCAGAAAGACCAAATCTTCACTCTCCGTGGCATCAATCGCTCCACTCCTGAAGTGGCGGCCGCCTAATTTTTTAAGGAATATTTCCCATGCAACTTCATACCATGAAGCCCCGTCCGGGCTCCCGTCATCGCACCAAACGCCTCGGCATCGGTGAAAGCAGCGGCCACGGCAAAACCAGTGGCAAAGGTCACAAGGGCCAGAAGGCTCGTTCCGGTGGCAGCATTCGTCTCGGCTTCGAAGGTGGCCAGATGCCGCTCATTCGTCGTTTGCCCAAGCGCGGATTCAACAACGCCAACTTCAAAAAGAACTACGCCATCGTCAATCTGGATGATCTGAATAGTTTTGCGGACGGTGTCACTATTGACGAAACAGCTTTGCTCGAAACCAACCTAATTCGCGGCAAATATGTCGGCGTTAAAATTTTGGCGCGTGGAGAAATCTCTAAGAAAATCATCATTGAAGCCGACAAAGTGACTGATGCAGCCCGTGCTAAAATCGAGGCTTTAGGTGGTTCTATTATTCTTCGGCCTGCCAAAGAAGGTACTGTCAAAGGCGTAAAAATCGTTAAGGCGAAAGTCTCAAAAACCGAACGAACTTTTAAGGCTCAAAAAGCGGTTGCTACCAAGGTCGCCAAATAATTGCGGTTAAGCTTTTGCGCTTTGAGCTTTAGCCGATGATCTCCGCCTTCGTCAACGTATTTAAGATTCCTGAGCTGAAACAACGGGTGCTTTTCACCCTTTGGATGCTTGTTATCGTCCGCATTGGTGCGGCCATTACCACTCCTGGCGTCAACGCCCATGTCTTGCATGAGTGGTTCCGCACTGCAGTGGATCCACAGGCGGGTGGCAATGTCGCCGCCTTGTTCAGTTTGTTCAGCGGTGGCGCACTCGAAAACTGCGCCATTTTTTCGCTGGGCGTGATGCCCTACATCAGCGCCTCGATCATGATCCAGTTGCTGACAGCGGTTGTTCCGCAACTCAGCAAACTCGCTCGTGAGGACGGTGGTCGTCAGAAAATCACCCAATACACGCGGTATGCGACGCTCATTCTTTGCGTCTTCCAAGGCTACCTGCTTTCGCTTTCTTTCATTCACCCAGAGACAAGTCCGTTTCTTCCGGGCATCGCTGAAACCATCAAGCGCGTCGGACCATTGGTAATTTTCCCGAGCGACTGGGGTTTCTCGGTCATCACCGTCATCACTTTGACGGCGGGCACCATGTTCCTCATGTGGCTGGGTGACCAAATCACCGATCGCGGCATCGGCAATGGCATGTCCATGATCATTACCGTCGGCATTGCCGCACGTCTTCCCGCCGCGATGGTTCAGGCGTGGAAAACCTTCGTTCCGTCCGAGGCTGGGCAGGCCAGTCAGGTCACGCCGTTCCTGTTGGTCGTGATGGTTCTATTTCTCGTGATCGTCATTGCGGGCGTCATTGCCATTACCCAAGCGCAGAGAAAAATTAGCGTGCAATACGCCAAGCGCGTCGTCGGTCGCAAAGTTTACGGTGGTCAGACTCAATACATGCCGCTCAAAGTCAATTATGCCGGCGTCATGCCGATCATCTTTGCCCAGGCAATTCTGCTTTTTCCCAGCTCGATCTTGGGCTTCCTTTTCAAAGGACAAGGCTGGGCACAACAGCTTTCGCAGATGCTCGTCGGCGGCTGGCTGCATTACACTTTGTTCGGTGTGATGATCTTTTTCTTTAGCTACTTTTGGGTCGCCACCCAGTTCCAGCCGAATCAAATCGCAGACGACTTAAAGAAATATGGCGGCTATATCCCGGGCGTTCGTCCGGGCAAGCCGACGGCGGAGTTCCTCGATTTCACCATGAGCCGGCTCACGTTTGCGGGAGCGATTTTCCTGACCCTGATCGCGATCTTCCCTCAGATTTTGATGGAAGCCATGCATGTCCCGAGAGTGGTGGCAGGTTTCTTCGGCGGCACCAGTTTGCTCATTTTGGTCGGCGTCATGCTCGACACGATGCGCCAGGTGGAGACGCATTTGATTCAACGCCATTACGACGGCTTCCTCCGCAAGGGCAAGATCCGTGGTCGTTTCGAGCGTGCGGCCTACAATCGTGGCAACGCCATCAGCGACAGCACCATGGTCTGGCTTTCGACTTCCATGGCGATCTTGATCATTGTGGCCGTGGTTATTTTGCTCTTCGTGCAAAATAAATAGAGGTCTGTGTGAAGCGCCGGATCGTCTTGCTGGGCCCGCCTGCCTCGGGGAAAGGCTCCCAGGCACAGCTTATTTTTCAGAAATACCAGATTCCCGCCGTTTCCACGGGACATCTCTTACGCGACGAAGCGGCGGCTAAAACGGAACTCGGCCAGCTTGCCGCAGCTTACACGTCGAAAGGCCAGTTGGCCCCCGATCCCTTGGTGATGGCAGTTTTGAAGAAATGGCTCGGTGGTGGACGCGAGTCTTACGTTTTCGATGGATTCCCCAGAACTCTGGATCAGGCAATTCAACTCCAGCCGTTGCTGGCAGCCGCTGGCATTCCATTGGAAGTCGTCTTGTTTTTGGAATGCGACTTTCCCACCATCGAAAAACGCGTGCTCGGACGGGTGACCTGTTCTTCCTGCAAAACTATTTTCAACATTGGACTCCATGTCGAATCTGGCACGGCTCCGTGTCCCAAATGTGGTGGCGTTTTGGAGCGGCGCGCGGATGACCAGCCCGAGGTGTTGCAGCATCGCATGGTGCAATATTTCGAAAAAACCGCACCCCTCGTGGAATTTTATCAAAAGCAGGGGCTCCTGCGCAAAATCGACGCCAACCAGTCGATGGATGAGATCTTTTCCAAGATTGAGGAGGCGTTGCTGTCATGATCCCTATCAAGACCGCCAAGGAAATTGACCGGATGCGCGAGGCGGGCCGTCGCGCGGGCGAAATCATTGGTCAGGTGAGCCGCCTGGTTCAACCCGGAGTCACCACCGGCGAGATCGACGTCGCCGCTGCCGAATTGATCGCGCAACATCGCTGCACGAGCGCATTTCTCGGCTATCGCGGGTTTCCCGGAAACATCTGCATCTCGCTTAATGAAGAAGTCGTGCATGGCATCGGTGGCAAACGCCGCATTCAATACGGCGACATCGTGAAGCTGGACATCGGGGTTTTTTACGAGGGCTTCGTCGGCGACACTGCAACTACCGTTGCGGCAGGGGCGATTGATTCGAAAATCCAAAATCTGCTGGAGGCGACCGAGGCATCCCTTTATCTGGCAATCAAACAAGCCGTGGCTGGAAACCGCGTCGGCGATATTAGTTCGGCCGTCGAGGACGAAATCACCGCGCATGGATTCAGCGTTGTCCGGGAATTTGTCGGGCATGGCGTCGGCCGCAAACTTCACGAGGAACCGCAAGTGCCCAACTACGGTCGCCCTCGCTCCGGCGCGAAATTGAAACCCGGAATGACTCTGGCCATCGAGCCGATGGTGAACATGGGCACGTCGGCGGTCAAAATTCTCGCCGATGGCTGGACCGTCGTTACCGCCGACGCGCGTCCGTCTTCGCATTTCGAGCACACTGTTTTGATCACTGACGGAGAACCCGAGATTCTAACTTGGCGCGAAAAATCGCCTGCCACCGCCGTTTCTGCCCAGCCCGTCAGATAACATCTGCTGCAAATCACCGGGAACCCACAAAATTTTACCAAAAAATGCTTTTCACCCGCATTCACATCTTGCCACGGGAAAATCTTGTGGTAGAGATGTCCCCCTGCGACTTGTCAAAGGGCTGGATGACCGTCCTGCCCCAGATGAGAAAGCAGGGCAACAGCACATCAAACGCACCCGGAATTCATCCGCGGATGACCCATCGGGAGCGTTTTTTTGTCCCCAAATAGGATCACCCTTCCGCAGTCGAAGCCGACTAGACTGCTGGAAATAACGATACGCGACGGCAACTTCCGAACCTCAAAAGATTTACCATGAAAGTAAGAGCATCAGTCAAAAGACTCTGCGAGCAATGCCGCATCGTTAAGCGTCAGAACGTCGTCCGAGTTGTCTGCAAAAATCCGCGTCACAAACAGAAGCAAGGTTAATTCTCCGTCCACTTTACTCATTTTCCATTATGCCAAGACTCTTAGGTGTTGAAATTCCCGGCGACAAACGCATCGAAGCCTCCCTCCCGTATATCTACGGAATCGGACCGACGACCGCCAAGCGCATCCTTGAACAAGCCAATATTGACCCCAATATTCGCGCGAAAAACCTCAGCACCGAGCAAATGGGCGAGCTGATTCACGCGATCACGGCCAGCAAACTCGCCATCGAAGGCGACCTTCGCCGCGAGATCCAAGGCAACCTGAAGCGTCTCCAGGCCATTAACTGCTATCGTGGCATTCGTCATCGCCGCAGCCTACCCGTTCGCGGCCAGCGCACCTCCACCAACGCCCGCACTCGCAAAGGTCCGCGCAAAACCGTCGGTGTGCAGAAAGCGAAAGCCTAATTTTCTCCTAACCTATCATGTCCGAAGAAACCAATTCACCCGCTGAAGAACCCGCTGTAACTCCCGTGGAAGCCGCGGCAGCCCCAGCCACCACCGAGACTCCTGCCGCTGCCGAAGCGCCCGTCAAGAAAGCTCCCAAGGCCAAGACTCCGAAAGCCAAGAAGGAAGCCGCTCCCGCCGAAGAGAAGAAAGAAAATCTCTCGCTCGACAACAACGACATCGAAAAAGTCAAAGTCGTCCGCGCCAAGGGTGCCAAGAACATCCTCAGCGGCGTCGCCCACGTCCTCGCCACCTTTAACAACACCATCGTCTCCATCACCGACCAAAACGGCGCGGTGATCGGTTGGTCCAGCGCTGGCAAAGTCGGCTTCAAGGGTTCCCGCAAGAGCACCGCTTACGCCGCCCAGATGGTCGCGCAGGACGCCTGCCGCCAGGCCATGGGCCACGGTCTCAAGGAAGTCGAAGTCCGCGTCAAAGGTCCCGGTTCAGGCCGCGAATCCGCCGTGCGCGCCCTCCAGGCCGTGGGTCTGGAAATCAGCGTCATCAAAGACGTCACCCCGGTGCCGCACAACGGCTGCCGCCCGCCAAAACAACGCCGCGTCTGATCCGAGTTTCATTTTAATCTAAAATTTTATGGCAAGATACACAGGCCCCAAATCGAAGATCAGCCGCCGTTTCGGCGTCGCCATCTTTGGCCCCAGCAAAGCACTCGAACGCAAGAACTATCCGCCCGGCATGCACGGCCCGAAAGGTTCCCGTCGCAAGACTTCCGAATACGCCCTCGCGTTGATGGAGAAACAAAAGCTGCGCTACCAATACGGCGTCCTCGAGCGTCAATTCCGCCGCTACTTTGAGATCGCCCTGACCCGTCGCGGCATCACCGGCGAAATCCTTTTGCAACTCCTCGAGACCCGTCTCGACAACGTCATCTTTCGCCTCGGTTTTGCCAATTCCCGCAACGCCGCCCGCCAGATGGTCGGCCACGGCCACGTCACGGTGAACGGCCGCAAGGTGGATATCTCCTCCTTCACCGTCCGCGCTGGCGACGTCATCGCGATCAAAGACAAGCCTGCTTCTCGCCGTCTCGGTGCCAAGTATGTTGAGTTGACCCAGATCGCCCCGATCCCCGATTGGTTGACCGTCGATAAGGAAAACTTCACCGGCTCCGTCTCCCGCATCCCGAGCCGCGAAGAGATCGCCCCGATCGTCAACGAGCAGCTCATCGTCGAGCTTTACTCCCGCTAAAACTCCGTCGGAGTTTCATCCGAATCACTAAAACCCCGCCTGTTCGCAGCGCGGGGTTTTTTGTTGAGCGGCAACCAGGGACACGACATCGAAACCGGCCTGCCCGGTCGTTGCACCAATAATCAATCGGGTTGGTCGAATGGAGGCATTGTCTTCTCCATTGCTTTTTGGAAGACGTGACCGTTGGCCTATGGCACACTTTCGTCCATGACTCCCTCCTCACGCGATGCCCGCGATCCTTTGCACGGGGTCACGTTGAAAGCGATCCTCATGCAGCTCGTGCAACGTCACGGCTGGGAGGAATTGGGCGACCGCATACCGATCCGATGTTTCCAGTATGAGCCGTCGGTCCAGTCGAGTTTGACCTTTCTGCGCAAGACGCCGTGGGCGCGGAAACGGGTGGAGGACTGGTTTCTGGCCGAGTTTCGGAGCACCCCGACCGAGACCGAGTCGAGTTAGATCGCGACCTGCGCGGTGTCGCGGGCGAGGGATTTTTGGTTCGAGAGCCAGACGATTCCGGCGACGAGCATGACTACGGAGACGGCGAAGAAACTTTGCGACCAGGTGCCGTGGTCCTTGATCCAGCCCATCAGATACGGGGAGGGGACGTCGCCGAGGAGGTGGATGACCAATATATTCGCGGCAAAGGCGGTGGCGCGCATGTTGGCCGGTGTGACGTTGGCGATGGCGGTGTTCGACGGGCCGATGTTGAGGAAAAGGAAGAACATGGCCAGCGCGATGAAGATCCAGGCGAATGGCATGGGCACGTAAAGCATGGCGATGGTGCAGGGGAAGGCCAGGAGCATGCCGCAGCCCGAGACGAGGAAATACGCGCCGGAGAAACGACTCCGCAGCCGGTCAGCCAGCCAGCCACCGAGCAGGGTGGAGATCAATCCCGTGACCGCGAGGATCGCGCCAAAGATAAGGCTGGCGGTGGCGATGGGCACGCCGCGATCCTCGTGAATGTAGGTCGGCGCCCAGACGGAGAGGCCTCCGATGGCGAAGGTCATGGCGGCCTGCGCGAGGATGTTGGTGACGAGCGAGGGGATGCGCAGGAGTTTTTTGTAGTCGCTCCATCCGGGTTTGAGCGCATTGGAACTCGATTCGCGCCGGGGTTCGCGCATGAAGAAGCAGAAGGCCGCGAGAAGCAGTCCCGGTGGCACCACGAGATAAAAAGCCCAGCGCCAGTCGAGCCATTTCGTCATCAGACCGCCAAACGCGTAGCCGAGCGCGCTGCCGACCGGGATCGCCATAAAGAACCACGCCAGGACTTGCCCGCGTTTTTCCACCGGATAGCAGTCGCTGATGATCGTGGGCGCGGCCGGTCCGTAACCCGCCTCGCCGATGCCGAGGAAAACCCGGGTGAGCAGGAGCATGACGAAGCCCGTCGCCAACCCCGACGCGCCGCTGGCCAGACTCCAGAGGCCGACGCTCAGGCCGATAATCACCCATCGCGAGTAACGATCCGCCAGCCAGCCGAAAATGGGTGCGGTGAGCATGTAACTCAGCAGAAACGCGGTCGTAAGCAGTCCGGCTTTGGCGTTGGCATCGGGCGCTCCGGCGAGAAACGTGGCTTTGATGTCGGGGATGACGGCGGCCAGAATGTAGCGGTCGAGGTAGCAAAAAAGATTGATCGCCAGGAGCAGGGCGAGGGATTTGCGGGCGCCGGGCAGGGTGTCAGTCATTGATTTTTGGTCGTTTCCCCGGAAGTTGAGCAGCATGGAACTCGACTTGGAAGGAAAACACGCCGACCGCGCCTACGCCATTCTCGCCTCGCTGGTAACGCCGCGCCCCATCGCGCTGGTGACGACTCTCGATGGCGACGGAATCGTGAATGCGGCACCCTTCAGTTTCTTCAATGTGATGGGCGCGAACCCGCCGATTCTGGCCTTTGCGCCGGGCGATCGCGACGATGGCACCCCGAAGGACACGGCGGCAAACATCCGGCTGAACCACGAGTTTGTGGTGAATCTGGTGGACGAATCGATCGCCGGGGCGATGAACCGGACCGCCGCCAGCCTGCCGCCGGGTGTGAGTGAAATCGGGCACGCGGGTTTGCATACATTGCCTTCGACGATGGTGAAGCCGCCGCGCATTGCCGAGGCTCCGGCCAGCCTGGAATGCACCGAGTGGGGCACGCTGCAAATTGGTGGCAACCGGATGATCGTGGGCCTGATCCATCGCGTGCATCTGCGCGAGGAGCTGTTCGAGACGGAGACGCAGCGCATTCGGACGGCGGACTATCATCCGGTCGGGCGCATGGCCTCGCCGCACTGGTATTGCCGGACGAATGAGCAATTTGAAATGATTCGCCCGGCGTAGAGTTATCCGGTTGCCATTTCTAACAAAATTTCCCATGAGTAGCGCATGTCGAAACGCCACCGCATGTCCTACGCCCGTGCTCGGCTCTGGCTGGGGATCGCCAACGTCGGATTCTGGGTGGTGCTGGCGGCCGTCGCTCTGAGACTGGATTTACCGGGCCAGTTCTTTCCGGCACAGGCGTTGATAGGAAAGAAACTCGCGATCTCGCTGGCGACGTTTCTGGGTGGTTACATTGCGTTGCAAGCGCCGTTCGATCTGCTCGGCGGCTACATTTTGCCGAAGCTGCACCGGCGTTACTACGGGGACTTTAGCGATTTTGTGACGAACTGGGTGCGCGGCGTGACGGTGCAGGCGGCAATCTTTTTCCTAATCGGACTTACATGGCTATGGAAGTCCGAATGGCTCATCGGTCTGGCTTGGATGTCGTTGTTGCTCGCCTGCCAACCGAGTCTGGCCCGAATCATGGGCGACTTTCAAGCGCGCGGTGAGAATGCCTGGAAGTCGCTTGACGACGCATTCACCGGGGGCATCGCGGGTTTCCCTGGGATGCAGAAGGCGATCTTTGTGACCGGACGCGGCCAGCGCTTGCGGGCGATGGACGAACGCCGACGGCATCATGTGCAGAAATTGTTCATGCCCGTGGCGGGGATCGTGATCGCGACGAGTTTCAATTTACTGGGGCTCCTGATGGCTGTGCAACTCGTGCGTCACCCGCTGCAAAGTGTGGCCGGTCTCGTGGAACTCGCTCTCTGGTTTACGCTCTGGTCGTTCGTCGGGCTGCTGATTTTGCCCAGCCTGAGTCGTCCGTCGGTCTATGCGGGCGACTACGCGCTCTATGTAAAGGGCGTGGAGGCAGCGGAGTTTGAGCATTATCTGCAATACGATTTTTCCCAGGCTGGCGAGGAGGAGCGTTCGAAATGGGTCGAGTGGATTTTCCATCCGGTGCCGAGCGTGGCGAACCGGCTGGCGCGCTGGGGCCAGGCCCCCGGCTGGTCGGGTGGCTGGCACGCGGCGCGTTATGCCATTTATCTGTCGTGGAGCGGACTCTCGCTGCTGAATCGCGCGGTGCATTGCAATGTCGGCAAGCCCAATGTCTGGGTGATGCTGCCCTGCGACTGATTCACTGGATCGGCGCGAGCAAACGAGCCACGCGTACCCGCAGCCGGAACCAGAAACCGGCGTCGGTGATTTCCTCCTGCGTGACCCAATGGCTGTTCCGAAAGTCGTTTTCCAGCATCGCCTCGACTTTCTGGGCCATCACGTGATCCGCGAAACCCATCGTGACCTCGAAGTTCAGGCGAAAGGAGCGGTTGTCGAAATTCGCCGTGCCGATGGCGGTGTAGTCATTGTCCACGAGCATGACTTTTTGATGCATGAACCCGCGCCGATGCCGATACCAACGGATGCCGAGCGGGATGGTTTCTGTGAGGTAAGAGTAGGATGAAAGTCGCACCAGCTCGTTGTCCGGCTTCTCGGGAATGAGGATGCGAACATCGACGCCGCGCAGGGCCGCGAGTTGCAGCGCGGAGATAAATTGCTCGTCGGGCACGAAATACGGGCTGGCGATCCAGAGGCGCTCACGGGCGGAATTGATCGCAAAGAGGAAAAACAACGTCGCCGTTTCCAGAGTGTCCGCCGGGCCGCTGGTGAGGCAAAGCGCGGCGGTATTGCTCTGCGGACTGCGCTGCGGCGACCAGTTGAGCACCGGCGTTTCGTCCGTGGCCCACTTCCAATCCTCCAGCCACGAGACTTGCACGCCCTGCACGACCGGACCCTCGACCTCGACATGCGTGTCGCGCCAGGCCCCGTGACCCGGGTCTTTTCCGAGGTATTCGTCGCCAACATTGTGACCTCCCACGAAGGCGACGCGCCCATCCACGACGACGATTTTGCGGTGGTTGCGGAAGTTGATCTGGAGCCGGTTGGCGAAACCTTTCGTCGTGTCGAAGGGCGCGATCTGCACGCCGCCCGCCCGCAGCGTGTGGCAATAGCTGCGCAAATGCCCGCTGCCGATCTCGTCGAAGAGCACGAAACAGCGCACGCCCGCGGCAGCCTTGGCCAGTAAGGCATCGCGCAGCCGCTGGCCGAGGCCGTCGTCGCGAATGATGTAAAACTGCACGAGCACGTAGTCCTTGGCCTGCGCGATGGCGCGAAAGATTGCACTGAAAGTCGCCTCACCGTCGATCAGCAGCTCGGCGCGGTTATGCGTGGTGAACGGCATTTTTGCGAGACTCTCCAGCAGCAGTGTCTCGTGCTGGCGCGTCTCCAGCCGCAGGCGAAACTCCTCGACGTCGGTCACGAGTTGACGCGCCACCGCGCTGGTCTTGAGCGTTTCCGCTCGGCGCGAATGGATGTAACCGGCAAATTTGCTGCGGCCAAAAACGAAATACGCAGGCACCGCCAGCCACGGGATCGCGTTCAACGCCACCGCCCAGGCAATCGCGCCCTGCGAAGTGCGCGTTTCGAGAATGGCTTTGATCGAGGTGAGAAACCCGGCCAGTTGAAATCCGGCCAGCAGGAGGGTCAGCCACATGGCGCTCAGACTCGGAAGATTCTCGGAAGAAGGAAATCTTTTTTCCTCGGCAGATAACGCAGACGGTGGACATTTTCACAAATCTCCGCAGGGAAATCATCCGTGGCAGGATTTTTGCTAGGTAACGGGAAACAACTTTACCCATTTTGAACAAAGAACTCCTCGACCACATCCTCGCCGCCATGATCGATACCGACGACGGCGTTTCCGATCTCCTTTTCGTCGTGGGCAAGCCGCCGCACATCGAGTTGCATGGTCATCTGCACGCCATGGAGACCGATCCGCCCGATCTCGGCCTGACTCACGCCCAAGTCTCCGCGATGGGAAAAATTCTCATGAACGGCAACAAGCGGCTCGAAGAGGACTGGCTCGTGAATGGCTCGTGCGATTGCAGCTACTCCATCCCCGAGGCGCGTTTTCGGGTAAATTTCTTCCGGCAAAACAGCAACCCGGCCATCGTCATGCGCAAGCTGAACTCCGTCATTCCTAACATGAAGGCGCTCAACCTGCCCGCCGTCTTCAAGAACATCATCAAAGAGAAAAACGGCATCATCTTCGTCACCGGCGGCACCGGCAGCGGCAAGACGACGACGCTCGCCGCCATGCTCAATGAGATCAACGAGCAGCAGTCGTGTCACATCATAACCCTCGAAGACCCGATCGAATTTCTCCATCCGCACAAGAAATCCATCTTCTGCCAGCGCGAACTCGGGAAGGACTTCAACTCTTTCCCCAACGGCCTCCGCGCCGCCCTGCGCCAGGCGCCGAAAGTCATCCTCGTCGGAGAAATTCGCGACCGCGAGACCATGGAGATCGCCATGACCGCCGCCGAGACGGGTCACGTTGTATTCAGCACCCTGCACACGATCAACGCCGGCCAATCCATCAACCGCGTCCTCGGCATGTTCACCCGCGAGGAGGAACCCCTCATCCGCCAGCGCCTCGCCGAGACCCTCCGCTACGTCATCAGCCAGCGGCTCGTTACGAAGATCAGCGGAGGCCGCCACCTCATCACCGAGATCATGGGCAGCAGCCTGAGCACGCGCGAAGCCATGCTCTACGGTGAAAAAGACGGACGCACCTTTCAGGACATCATCGAAGCCGCCGTCCCACAAGGCTGGCACAGCTTCGACCAGGAACTCCTCCAGGCCGTGGAAAAAGGCATCATCACCGAGGAATCCGCCATGCTCTACTGCAACATCAAAAACAAGATGAGCCGCGAACTCGACTCGCTGCGCAACCAGAAAACCTCCAAATCCTCCGGTTTCCAGGAAAGCGGCCTTCGCATCCAGGAAAAACCCGCCGCCGCAGTCCCTCCGGCGTTGCCGGTTTAAATCCTTGGATTCGATGGTTCTTAAAACATTGCCACCTCAAAGCGACGCGGGTTCTAATAAGGACCTGAAGCCTGCTCCAAAACCCGACCCGATACCTTGGGCTTGGCTTTCCCTCTCTCGCTTTCTGCTTGCCTCCATCGTCGCTGCGCAGCATTTGGGGGATTACCTTCCGGGTGCAGTCCAGCAGTTTGTCGCTTCATTCGGCAAAGTCGAAGCCATCTTTGGGTTTCTCCTCATCAGTGGTCTTTCCATCGGCTCATCGATTAACAAGGATGCCGATGGATTTTATGTGCGACGCCTCAAGCGAATATACCCGGTCTATCTCTTTTCCATTGCTTACCTGTTTATCGTGGATAGGTCAGCCGCTTTTGCGTCTACTCCTTACAGATGGCAGATGCAGTTGCTAGCTGCTTTGTTGTTTTTACAAAATGTGATCATCCCGTACTCGCTGGTGATACCGGCCTGGACGCTCGCTACCGAGGTGTGGCTCTATACGCTGGCTCCACTTTTCCAGAAAATCACCACCCGCTGGCTGCAATGGCTCACTCTAGGCTCGCTGCTGTTTTATGCTGGATACACTCTCAGCCGGTCACTTCTCCATCAGCCTTATTTCGCGGGCACGATGTATGGAATCAACCTGCCTTGTCTGGCATTTCCCTGGTTGATCGGGTTTCTAATCGCTCGAAAATGGGAGACTCGCCGACAGGTATTGAGCTTGTGTGTGACTTGCCTGGTGTTTCACATCAGCCTGGTCGCAGTCATTCAAATAGGATCGATGTGGCGGCGGCATACGCTCTCCAACTTCCTGCCAGAATACGGATACACCACCCTGGCCAACGCCTTCACTCTTGCGTGTGTCGTCTTCATACTCTTTTGGCCACACCTCAAGTCCCCGCAGAGAGGCTCGACGTTGGACCGAATATTCACCTTTTTGGGAAACATTTCCTACCCGCTCTATCTCACTCATATGACGTCTTACAGCCTCTCTCAGAAACTTAAGCTGCCCGGTTCGCTCGCCTATTGTGGCACTGCCGCCATCATGGCCTGCGTTTGCTACATCCTCGTCGATTTCTACAGTCGCAAGAGAAGGAGCTGACCCGTGATAAAAGTTCGGACAGCGGTTATTTGCGGTGTCGCCTTGCTGGCATGGTCCTACTTTGCCCGACCCATCTATGATTCGGCCTGGATCGCGTCCCAGCGCGGACGGGACAAAGTGGAGGCCAAAATCTCACACAATGCCCAGATGCCTTTCGATGATGTCGTCGCGCTCAACACCCGGCTCGTTGCGGAAACGGATGGCTACATTAAGAGCACACGCGAGTTGGATGCCCATCTGCCGCAGTTGCAAAACATCCTGTATTCCTCGCTGCCGGATTATGCCGCCAGCACCGAATTTCTGCGGGCGACCCTGCGGCAGTCGATCCAGTATCCCATCGCTAATGCGCTGCACGGAAACGATTTTTCCAGCGTGCAGGAGACTTCCATCGGAGCGGACGAACTGGCCAGCTACTCGTTGTTAGTCATCCCCGCCTTGGGCGATGCTAGTATCGCTCTGGTGAACGCGGTCGGCATCCTGATCGTTCCGAAAAAACACGACGCGAAGATGCCACTGATCATCGCCGCCCATGGGCGCGGCGGAATGCCCGATCATTCGGCCAATGGGAAAATCACGCTGATGGAATCTAACCATCGCGATCTGGCTCGTGGCGCCATCGAGCGGGGCTGGGCCGTCTTCGAGCCGATCTATGTTTTCTATGGCCGGGGCTATCCGGAAAACATCCGCGACCTTCTAACCATTCGCGCCGAGGAGGCGGGCACCAGTCTGCTGGCGATGGAATTTACCAAGACGGAACGCGCGATTGATTACCTGCTTACACGCCCTGAATTCGATGCCAGCCGGCTTGCCATGGTGGGCATGTCCTACGGTGGCTTCAACACGCTCTACACCGCCGCGCTCGATCCACGGATTCGTGTTGCGGTAGTCGCCGCTTACTTCAACGACCGCCCCGACGTTCTGGACAGCAACGAACCTGACGGCTTCCTCGACTGGCGCTTCAGTCGCAGTGCGGGCGCTCTGCGCGACCCGCAAATCGCGGCCTTGGTCTGCCCGCGTCCGCTGCAAATCCAAGCTGGCACGCAGGACCAGCTATTCCCCGTGGAGGGCGCTCGCAAAGCCGCGCCGGAAGCCCGCGAATACTACCGTAAACTTGGATTGGAAGACCGGTTCGACTACCACGAATTTACTGGCCGTCACGACTTCGATGGCGACGCCGCGTGGACCTTCATCGAACGCGGATTTACCGAACGCTGATCACGGCTGGCCCACGGAGAGGCGCATAAAACGCGGGCCAGCGCCCGCAGGCAGCACGTCGCGGACGATGATCGTTTCCAAACCCTTGGCAGGCACGTCTAACAAATCACTAATGCGATAGGTGAGGTCATCTGGATCGATCCACACCCAGCTCGACGGGTTGGTTAGATCGGAGCTGGCACCCACTCGCATCGTGACGTCGTGAACAGAATAATCGCGCGTAAACTGCAAGGTGAGATAGTCGGTGCCCAGCCAGTTCAGGATGTTAGTCAAAATAGCGGATCGCGAGGCGCGCACGGGCGATGTGCCCAGGGCGTATTCCAGCAAGTTGGATTGTCCATCGCGATCAAAGTCGGCCAGCATTCCAGTGAGACTCGCATTGGCTAGATCTGTGCTGCTGAAGTTCTGCTGCTGCCAAAGCTGGAAGCCGGTGGTTTCCTGTGGAATGAGCCCTGCTTCATCTAGAAATACAGCCTGCACAGCCGCAATGCCGCTGATGGATTCAATCGTCAGTGTGACCGGACCTTGAAAGCGAAACTGATAGATGTGGCTGATGCCTACAGTATCCGTCGTGTCATAACCGACACTCGGCAAAGTCTGGTCTTTGGGACTAATCCGAACTTTGTAGGTGGCCGCATCGTGGAACCGTGCTGGCATGACAACCGTGAGATAATAAACGCCGGCATGTTGGGGGGTGATGTCAATCGTGCCCTTCCTTGTTCCTGTGTTAACCACGTATAGGCCACTAATGGAACCGGGCACATTGTTTACGGAAAACTGGTAGTTCAGAAAGCCATCCGTCCTCCACCCAGATTTGGGTTCGATGGTGTTTCCGGGCAACAGATTTATGGAATCGGTGAGATTGCTGGCACTCCAACTAAAGATGCGATAACCAGCCGAGCCAATGTCGCGCAAGGTTAGATTTCCTAACAGTGGACTAAGCTTGGTCAACACAGGTTTGCCAACCGCTATCTGATTACCATTCACCTGTAACTTGGATGGCTCCGCGCCAGCTTGATCATAACGTCCGGCGACTTCCACGAGGGAGGTTAGACTCGCCGGGGTGGCGGCGACGGGGGTGGAGTCAACGGACTCGCTATGGTTAGTCACGGCGGAGACGGAGAAGTAATAGGTCTGGCCGTTGGTGAGATTGGCGATGGTTTTTCCGGTGCTCTCCACGCCGCCCGCGATGAGAGTGGCGATGCCTCCGCGCGAGGTGGCCAGCTTGACGTTATAGCTCTTCGCGTCGGCCACCGGATTCCAGGTGAAGGAGACGCGGCCATCGCCAGATTGCACTGCAACTCCCGTGGGAAACGGGTTGGGCGCGACGGGGATGACTAACATCTGAGTCTGGCCCAGAGTGCCGGTGGCGGTGGTTTCGCGGATGGTCTGCGCTCCGTCGAGCAGCCAGCGTTGCGGGCCGTGCTGGCTCTCGTCGTTCGCCCAGAGATAAATCTTCCCATTAACCTCAGTGACGAAGGAGAACGCGCTGTTGCCGGCGAGCCCGGGGATCACGCCCTCGAAGCTTTCGTGGCCCAGACTCGATTCGCCAAATTGCCCGACGAACAATCCGTCGTCGTAGAAATGCATGAACTGGCACGCCTGATGATCCGCCCAGAACTCGCCGTGGTAGCCGAAGATGACATTCCGTCCGCTGGTGAAAACGGTGTTGCCCGGATAGTTAACATTGTCGCCGATGTCGAACGAACCCAGGCCATCTAGTGGAACGCTAGTACTAACGGTCGGGCTCGCCTTCCAGAGCCAGTCGCTGCCGCCTTTCCTCACGCCGCCGAGATGCCAACCGTTGTTCTTTGTCGCGTCGAAGGAGATGAGAATGTCAGTCGTAGTGCTGGGCATTCGGAAGTCGCCCAAGCTGCAGCAGCGGGTGAGTGGGTCCTTGCTCGTCGCGGGCGCGGTGGCGAGCGTGGTGTAGCTGCCCCAGAGCGGATTGTTTTGGTCGTCGAAACCCAGCAGTGGCTTCTCCTCGAAGGTGGCCGTCGTGCCGGAGTCGCCATAGATGTGGCCGCGACGGAGCGCGCCGGTCGGGGTGAGCGTTTCAAAGGTTCCCGGATCGGCCTTCGTGGGTGTGAATGGAATGTTAGTCAGCCGTGTGCCCTGCGCGGTGAGTTCGACCAGTTCCTCGCCGGGAACATCCTTTTTGGCGACAGCACCGTAAGTCCGGCCATTCGACAACGTCGTGACCTGGCGCACGCCGCAGCCGAAGTCGAAATACTCCACCGGCAGATTCGCGCCCCAGTTTCGTACTAGCTTCCAGCCCTGCGCGAGCGGCTTCGAGTAATCGACCGAGAACTCCAGGAAATCGGAGAAGACACGAGTGGGATTGTTAGCATCCACACTGGTCGAGTAGGAGACGTTTTGAAACATGATCTCCTCGAGATAGGTGCGGTCGGCGGCGAAATGGAGCAGGCGGCGATTGCCGACATCGCTCAGCCAGAAGGAGCCGTCCGGTCCAATGGCGATGGAGCCGCCCGGCTTGCCCTCGCGGTCGAGGAAAAGAAATTTATCGTGGGTCACGTCGGGTCCATTGGCAGCGTAACCGCCGGCTTGTCCGAAGGTTAGGATGGGACTGCCGGTCGTGCTAAACGCCTTCACCTGCTGGCTGCTGCCCGCGTCCACCACGACCACGAATGCCCCATTTGGATCGACGGCCAGATCGAGGGGCTCCTGCAAATTGCTAACAGGCGTGCTAACATTCGGAGTCGTCGCCGGCGTGGTGATCCGGCAGAGCGACGTGCCGCTGATCGTCCAGAGATCGCCATTGGGGCTAAAGGATAATGCGCCGGGCGAGGGGACGCTGATCGTGCGGATCGCCGCGCCGGTGCGCTTGTGGACGAGATAGATTTTATTCTCGGGACGCACACTCACGGCCAGGGTGCTGCCCGTTTTCTCGACCGCGATTCCAGAGACGCCCTTGACCGATCCGACTTTGATTCCATTGGCGAAAGGGAGGAAATTGGCCGGGCCGTTCTCGATCGGTGCGCCGTTGGTAAAGCTCACGCTCTGGTGCGTGCTAACATCGGAGGCCACGATGAAACCCGGCCCGCTATGGTCCACGCGCGTCACCGGGTTAGTACTATCTGGAGCTGCGAAATAGACCCAAGTTCCATCCGTATCGGTTGCCACCCATTCGGGGGTGAAGATGTTGCCCGTCTGGCTCACCAGCGTGCCATCGGTGTTGCGATACCAGCACCAATGATCGTTCACCCGCTGGATGTCGTTGGTTAGAAATTGGCGGAAATCGTAGTCGCCCTCGACGTAGCCGGTGATGTAGAAGGCGTTCGTGCCGCTAATGGTTAGATCGCGCAACGGGCGAAAGCCGCGATGTACCGTGGGACCGTATTGCGCGGTGGAAGTGTTGCCGATTGCGCCCTGCCAGATGTAGTCGAGGTGATGCGACAAGACGCGCACCGAGTAGGAGCCGGCGGGAGCGGCAGCCTGCTCGTCGGTGAGTCCATCCCAAGTCGAAGTGTGGTCGCCACGGGTGAAATCCACCTTTCTCCAGAGCGTGCGGACGAGCGTGCCATCGGGAGTAAAAACGCCCGCGCTGGTCGTGGCGTCCTCGTCGAGGGTGAATTGGAAAGGAAGCGTCGCCGCCGTGAGCTGCCCGATCAGCAACAGAAATAATGCTATGGAACGCCAGAGAGTCATCGTGCAAAAGCCCGCGGAAACTAGCAGGGAAAGGCTACCGGCGAAAGCGCGAGTTGACTGCTTCGGGAGCGCACGCGTCTCGCGTGTTCCCTTTTGCGTCCCGCGAAAGGGCCCGTCCCAGCCATCGGACGAGACGTCCGCTGGAACACGCGGGACGCGTGCTCCCGAAAGATCAGAGCTTCCTCAGCGGCACTTCGACTTCACCCAGGGCGCGGTAAATAGCCTGCCGCACCTGCTGGATCGCGCGGCGCAAGGTCGGGCTGTCGGCGGCGAGGAGCTTGATCGCCCACGCGCCGGGTTGCAACGGACTCAGGCCGATCCAGAGCGAGTCGCTTTGCAGGGAAAGCAGGTCGTCCAGCGCTCCATCACCACCGACGAGCGGCGTCGGCGTCACGAGATAGACCGTCCCATAATAGGCATGGGGGAAAACGTGGCGGAGTGCCGTGAGGTTCGGCGCGTCGGGAACGATCCGGGAGCGCTCGCGGACCACCGGTTCGCCGCCGATGAGCAGATCGGTGCGCCAGTCGAGCGCGGTGTATTGGAAGCTCTCGCCCGAGGCCACGCGGCCCGGTGCGAGCGTGTCGATGTAGAGAAGCGACGCGCCAGATTCCAGTTCGATCCGGGTGTGCTGATGGCACGTCGTTCCCGCCTGCGGAATGAACAACTCGGGGAACACCTCCAGCCAGCCGCCCGCCGCCACGCGGAAGTGCTGGCGCAGAAAGATCTCCCCGGAATCCGTCCGATGCGCCCGGCTCGCACTT
Organism: Chthoniobacterales bacterium; assembly: GCA_039930045.1. Taxonomy (NCBI): domain Bacteria; kingdom Pseudomonadati; phylum Verrucomicrobiota; class Spartobacteria; order Chthoniobacterales; species Chthoniobacterales bacterium. The sequence continues at coordinate 202,253 of JBDSQB010000005.1, forward strand.
GGCGTCGTCACCAGGAGGCGTGCGCCGGATTCGACTTCGATCCGACTTTCAATGCAATCCCCCGCCAGCAATCCAGCGGTCTGATTCACGATATGCACGATCAACGTCGCGCCCTCGCGCCACGGTTTGCTGAGATGCATCGGAGCCCGAAACGATTGCCGCGTGATCGTGCTCACACCCCGGTCGTCCAACCCGCAGACCAGCTCCAGATGACCCGCAATGCCCTGGCTCATGGGCGGGGAAAAGGGTTAATATCCCACCGCCTCGTTCCCAAACTCCTGTTTGGGAATGTCTTGTCCCGCAAACTCCGTTTGCCAGGCGGGAGGGAAACAGAGTTTCCCAGACAAGTGCGTTCCCAAACGGGAGTTTGGGAACGAGAGGACTGCACTCTTCGGCCCGTTAACATCCAGTCTTCCATCACGCAAACAGCACCTCGCGCCGCAGCCAGGCCAGCAAGTCGTCCTTCCCCTTCTCCGAGCGCAAATCCGCAAACAGAAACGGCCTGTCCCCGCGCATCAGCTTCGCATCCCGCGCCATCACCCCCAGATCGGCGCCGACATAGGGAGCCAGCTCCGTCTTGTTAATGAGCAGCAGATCGCTGTGCCGGATCGCCGGACCGCCCTTGCGCGGGATCTTGTCGCCCTGCGCCACATCGATCACATAGATAAACGACTCCACCAGCTCCGGCGAAAACGTGGCGGACAAATTATCGCCGCCGCTCTCCACCAGGATGAGTTGCACGTCCGGGTGCCGCCGCTCCAGCTCCGCGATCGCCGCCAGATTCATCGACGTATCATCGCGGATCGCCGTGTGCGGGCACCCCCCCGTCTCCACCCCAAGCACGCGATCCGCGGGCAGCGCGTTGTTGCGCACGAGAAACTCCGCATCCTCCCGCGTGTAAATATCGTTCGTCACCACCGCCAGCGAGATTTCCCCGGCCAGCCATTGGCAGAGGCGCAGCACGAGCATGGTTTTTCCCGACCCGACAGGGCCGCCGATACCGATACGAACAGCGTGTTTCATGGGGGAGAAATTAATCACGAAGACTCGAAGGCACGAAGCAGAAAAAGGGTTCAAAGCCAGCCGTCTTGACCACTCCCGTTCCATTTTGATAAACCTGCGGTCGTTGGCCACGTGGCCCACATCTCAACGTAGTAACCAATAGAAAATCGAAATATGTCTGACCTCAACGATCCATTGAAAGAAAGCTACATCGGCAAAGTCGCCGACGCCCTCGGCCCTTACACCGCCGACCTCACCGCCAAAGGGTTCGACCCAGCCAGCCGCATCACCCAACTGAGCGGAGCGGGCGGCCTCATCGAATCCGCCGGACGCGCCCGTAAAACGGCCGAGAAAGCCGCCATCGACGCCGTGAAACACGAGAAAGACTTGCGCGAGCAATTCTACAAACTCTCCACCGACACCGTCAGCCTCGTCGAGGGCCTGCTCAGCAAAGACCACGAACTCACCGTCAAACTCCGAGGCCTCCGCTCCGGCCTGATCGGTGCCCAGACTCCGTCCGCCCCGTCCGCCCCGGCCACGCCGCAGACCCCGTAAACCCAATCCGAGGCATTCCCGAGCGGGAAAATGCCTGTCCGTCGCCGTAACGACCGGGGTCGCATCCAAAAACGACCCCGGTTCCCGCTTCGACGACCTCGTCCGACATCGCGACGACCTGTTCCACTTTCAAAACGACCCAGGTCCCCGGCTCGACGACCTCGGTCGTCACGCCAACGACCCCGGTAGTTTGCCAAACGACCCAGGTCGTCACCCCGACGACCAAGGTATTTAGCCCGACGACCGAGGTCGTTTGGCCGACGACCAGCCTTTTCCCCAGTAACCGGGCGTTTCCCGTTTCAAAGCTCCGGTAAAATCCCTAAAAAACACAGCCATGGCCAAGAAGAAATCCAACCAAACGCCCGAAGACATCGCCCGCCAACGCATCGCCGAAGCCCGCGCCAGCGGAGACACCACCTTGGATTTGAGTGGACTGGGCCTCACGACGCTGCCCGCAGAAATTGGCCAACTCACCGCTCTCACGGAGCTTAATCTTTACCGCAATAAACTGACAACGCTGCCCGCCGAGATCGGCAAACTTTCTGCTCTAATAGATCTCGATGTCTCCTCTAACTTTCTGGTGACGCTACCCGCCGAGATTGGCGACCTCACCGCGTTGAGTGCATTTGCTCTCTTCGACAACAAGCTGACAAAGCTGCCTGCTGAATTCACCCAACTCTCCGTCCTCAAGTATCTTAACCTAGCTAACAACCAACTGACGGACTTGTTGGCGGAGATTTCCCGCCTGAGTTCTCTCGTGTTATTTATTCTTCACGACAACCAACTCACGAAGTTGCCTGATAGTCTAACTGATCTTGCATCCAGCCACGCGCTCACTGGATTGTATCTGCACACCAATCCGGCTTTGGGACTGCCGGTGGAAATATTGGGCCCAACTTGGCTTCAGGTTTATACACCGGATAATCGAAAGCTGCCTGAGGAACAGCAAATCAAGCCCCAAGCGCCGGTACGTATCGCTCGGTATCTGCGCCAGTTGCAGGCGGGTTCCTCTTATCCCTTGAGCGAGGCCAAAATACTGGTGGTTGGCCCTGGCGGCCACGGTAAAAGCTCGCTGATTGAGTATCTCCGGGATGGCACATTCCAGAAGGGAAAGAAAACAACCGAAGGCATCAAAGTAGCACCGTGGATGGTGCCGCAAGACAATGGCGACGGAGACCTGCGACTAAATGTGTGGGATTTCGGCGGACAGGAAATTCAACATTCCACGCACGAGTTTTTCCTCAGCCAACGGGCAGTGTATGTACTGGTCTTCCAACCGAGGGACGACCAGGCGGCGGCGCAAGGGTTGTATTACTGGATCGACCTCATTCATTTGATTGCCCCAAATGCGCCAGTCATCGTGGCATTGAGCAAGCAGGATGAATACGAGGGAACGGTGAACGACGCGGGCGATCTCAAGAAGCTGCATACCAAGATTATCGACTTCATTCCCGTCTCCTGCGATCAAACGCACCCGGCTTCTAAGAATATGAACCGCTTGCGGCAAGCTGTGTTAGACGCTGTCCGCAGCGAACTCGGCCATATCCACTACAAGCTTCCGGCTTCCTGGATGGCGGTAAAAGATGGCTTGGAGCAACCCGGTATCGATTTCCTCGGTTACGGCGACTACCAACAGCGATGCCTAGCAGCGGGGATCGCAGACGCCGAGGATCAGCAATTGCTTGCCATTTTCCTAAACGACCTCGGCACGATGCTGAACTACGCCGACCGGATGCCGCTTGAGAATACTCATATCCTTAACCCCAAGTGGGTGACAGAGGGTGTGTATGCGGTGGTGCTGGCGAAAGAACTGGCTACTAACGAAGGCGTCTTCGACGATGCCCTGCTTGGTAAGCTGCTGAGCGATGCCAAACTGCAAAACCACTACCCTCCAGAGGCGCAGAAGTTCATTAAGGAGATGATGCTCACCTTCAAGCTCTGCTATCAATTAACGCAGGGTGGGAAGAGCCGACGGTATCTGGTTCCCAACGCGTTGCCCGCAGCCGCTCCGGAAGGGGTCGGGGAAGGGATGGATGACTCGCTTCAGTTCGAAATTCGGTTTCCTCGTATTCTGCCGAGTAGTGTAATTTCGCGCTTCATCGTGGCCATGCACAGCCATCGCAAGACCGACAAGCGTTGGCGGCTGGGCCTGCGGTCAAGGATTGGGGAGCATGATTTCCTAGTGACAGCGCATCCGAAGGAGAAGCGAATCCGCATCGCGGTGGCTGGCAGTGGCCCCAGTCGGGCGCGCGCATTGGAAGTCATACGCCAGCACTTCATCGAAATCTGTCGGGAGAAAGAGGGCTTGGGCAATAAGGAATATACCTTTCCCCCCGGTTTTCCGAATGCCGAAGCCTACCCCTTCGACAACCTGCTCGAAGCGGAACGTAACGAGCAGCCGTCAATCTGGCTACCTGGTGGGGTTGGGAACGTCGAGGTGGTTACGTGGCTGAATGGAGTGACTGATCCGAAAGCTCGCGCCAAAATCCAGAAAGCCATTGCAGAGCTACCAAATGCTGGCAACCCTCACGCAAACATCACCTACAACATCGAAAAGGTGGAGCAAATGACAGGAGCCGATATGAGCAAACAGGAAAACAAAACCGTTACTATAACCGCCCATGATATGACGAACGTTGCGGTAGGTATTGATCAGCAATTGCAGGATTGTCTGAAAATGATCCAAGCAACAACGAACGCCGAGATGAAGTCGGCGTTGGAAGCTTTGCATGGTCAGGTTACTAAGCTCGCATCAAGTCCAGAACTCGCCGACAAACAGACGGTGAAAGACGACTTGGAGAGTTTTACTAAGGAGGCATTAAAGCCCCAACCACGTCGTAAACTTTTGGAGGTGACCGGCGATGGATTAGTCGATGCCGCCAAGACAGTTGCGGCAATGGGTCCTCTCGTGATCGAGTCCGTGCGGCAAGTAATGGCTCTCCTGGCCCCTTAATTCCTCACGAGATAAACAGCCGTTCGGTGGCGTGGGCGTGGCGCATGGAGGCGATCTCTAACATCGGGTTGAAGCTGCCGGCGTCGGCACGGGCGACTTCCATGGAACTGGCGACGGCACCGGGGATGGCGGCGGAGGCGTTTCGCAAGACGCGCTGGCAGCCGTCCTGGCCGATGCGGATGAGTTTGAGGGCGGCTCCGCAGCAGGCGGCGAGGCTTTGGTAGGCGTAAACGGTGAGCGCGGCGGGCAGCGGCACGGCTTCGATGCGGGCTTGCAGGGCGCAGACGATGAGGTGATGCCCGAGGACGTGTCCGCTGCGGATGGCGTGGGCGAAGTCGGCGAGGAGCGGGGAGGGGTGGATGGATTGGAGGGCTTTCAGCCGTCGGGTGCCGAGCTGGGCGCTGGCTTCTCGGGTCTCGCGGGCGAGTTTCCACGCGCTGATCTCGCGGTCGAGGAGCAGGAGGTCGTCAGTCGAGTCGCAGTCGTATGCGAAGCGGAGGGTGGGGAGTTCGAGCCCGGCGAGGGCGGGGAGGAGCTGCTGGTGGAGAAAGTGGCCGAGGCTGGTTTCGTCGCTGACGACGCGCAACCGGACGATTTCCTCAAACCCGAGGGAATGCGCGTAAGCCCCGGTGGGAAAGAGCGCGTCGGAGGTCTGGAGGAGGAACGGGAGCCAGGGGAGGGAGTCTGCGGGGAGGTCCGGGGAGCGCACGCGACTCGCGTGCTCATCTGGGCGACTCGCCCCGATGTCTGGAACTGGAAATGTGGCTGTGCCATTGAAGGGGGCGGTTTCCGGCGAGTCGCCAGAAACAGCACGCGAGTCGCGTGCGCTCCCCGGAGTTGCGGACTCCGCGCTCAATGGTGGTGTCCGCCGGAGAGCGGATGAAAGACGCGGTGATCGGCCTGGTAGGCGATGTGCTCCCGCTCGAAGAGCTGGCGCAGGGCGGGGTCGTCGGGGACGAGGACGGCGTTGGGAGCGAGGCCGAGCTGGAAATGGAGGTTGCCGATCATCCAGCCGAGGCGCGCCGCAGCGGTGGAATCCGGGTCGAGCACGACAGAGAGGACGGGCTCCGGGGTTTGCTGGATGCGATAGATGTGGATGCCCTCTTGGTGGAAGGTGTCGCCATCGTGGAGGTGGTGTTCGAGGTCGAAGCCAAACTCGGTGCCGTCTGCGGCTTTGCCCCGCCAGCGTCGTTTGGCGAGGGTGAGCCGGTCCACCGGAAGGGGGATGACGGGCAAATCGCCGTGAGAGTGGATGTGGTCGCGGATGAGTTGCATGGCATCCTTTGCCTAGAACAAGAAGTAGCGCTGGGCCATGGGGAGGACGGTGGCGGGTTCGCAGCGGAGTTCGCGTCCGTCGGCTTTGACGGTGTAGGTCTCGGGATCGACTTCGATGTGGGGCAGGTAGTTGTTCCAGATCATGTCGCGCTTGCCGATGTGCCGGGTGTTGCTGACGGCGGAGAGGCGTTTGTTGAGCTTCGGCAGGTCGCCCGATTCCAATGCAACTCGACTGACGAAGGTGACCGACGTGGAAAACTTGGCGCGTCCGTGCGCGGCGAATTGCGGGCGATAAAACGTGGGCTGCGGTGTGGGAATGGAGGCGTTTGGGTCGCCCATGTTCGCCATGGCGATGAGGCCGCCCTTCAGGATGACCTCGGGTTTGACGCCGAAGAACGCCGGTTTCCAAACGACGAGGTCGGCGAGTTTCCCGATTTCGATGGAACCCACCTCATGCGCGATGCCCGAGGCGATGGCGGGGTTGATGGTGTATTTCGCGATGTAGCGCAGGGCACGGAAGTTGTCGGCATTCGGATGCAACTCGGATGTTAGCGGGCCGAATTGGGTCTTCATCTTATGCGCCGTCTGCCAGGTGCGCGTGATGACTTCCCCGATGCGGCCCATGGCTTGCGAGTCGCTGGACATGATGGAAAACGCGCCGAGATCCTGCAGCAAGTCCTCCGCCGCGATGGTCTCGGGTCGGATGCGCGATTCGGCGAAAGCCACGTCCTCGGGGATCTTCGAATCGAGGTGATGGCAGACCATCAGCATGTCGAGATGCTCGTCGATGGTGTTGACGGTGAATGGGCGCGTCGGGTTGGTCGATGCCGGCAAAACATTAGGTTCGCCGCAAACTCGAATGATGTCCGGCGCGTGTCCGCCGCCCGCGCCTTCGCTGTGGAAGGTGTGGATGGTGCGTCCCTTAAACGCCGCGATAGAGTCTTCGACGAAGCCGGATTCGTTCAGGGTATCGGTATGAATCGCGACCTGCACATCGAGTTCGTCCGCGACGCCGAGGCAGCAATCGATCGCGGCGGGAGTCGTGCCCCAGTCTTCGTGGAGTTTGAGTCCAATCACGCCGGCCAGCACTTGCTCGCGGAGTGGCTCGGGCGTGGAGCAGTTTCCTTTGCCGAGGAAGCCGAGGTTCATCGGGTATTCGTCGGCGGCTTCCAGCATTCGGTGAATGTTCCATTTTCCCGGTGTGCAGGTCGTCGCGTAAGTCCCGTGCGCTGGGCCGGTGCCACCTCCGATCATCGTCGTGATGCCGCTGGCGAGGGCGTGCTCGATCTGTTGCGGGCAGATGAAATGAATGTGCGTGTCGATGCCGCCCGCTGTGATGATGCAACCCTCGCCCGCAATGACTTCCGTGGCCGCGCCGATGATCATGTTCGGAGAAATGCCCTGCTGGATGCCGGGGTTGCCGGCGTGTCCGATGCCGACGATGCGACCCGCTTTGATGCCGATGTCGGCTTTGATGACGCCCTGGATGGCATCGAGAATGAGAGCGTTGGTGATGACGAGGTCGAGACAATCAGCGTCGAGCGCGGTGGAGGATTGGCCCATGCCGTCGCGGATGACTTTGCCGCCGCCGAATTTCACTTCGTCACCATAAGCCCCGGCCTCTGCGATGAGGTCGCGTTCGACTTGGATGAAAAGCTCGGTGTCAGCGAGCCGGACTTGGTCGCCCACGGTCGGGCCGAACATTTCAGCATATTGGCGGCGGGAAAGAGAAAGACTCATAGTTTGCCGTTGATTTTTGCGTTGAGTCCGAAGACTTCGCGGGTGCCGCCGAGGACTACTAACTCGACTTCGCGCGTGTCGCCGGGCTCGAACCGGACGGCCGTGCCAGCGGGAATGTTCAGACGGAATCCTCGAGCTAGATTGCGATCAAACTCGAGTGCGGAATTGGTCTCAAAGAAATGATAGTGGCTGCCGACCTGGATAGGCCGGTCGCCGGTGTTGGAAACAGTGAGCGGTTTGGTTAGAAGCCCGACATTCGCGGGAATGTTAGGAGCAACGGCGACGATGATTTCTCCAGGGATCATGTTAGCGAATGGGATTATGGACGGTGACCAGTTTCGTTCCATCGGGGAAGGTCGCCTCGGCCTGGACTTCGTGGATCATTTCCGGCACGCCTTCCATGACGTCGGCACGTTTCAAAATGGTGGTGCCGTAACTCATGAGTTCGGCCACGGATTTTCCATCGCGCGCGCCTTCGAGAATCTCGTAGGTGATGATGGCGATGGACTCGGGGTAGTTCAGTTTCACTCCGCGGGCCTGACGGCGTCGGGCGAGGTCGGCGGCGACTACGATGAGGAGTTTTTCCTGTTCGCGGGGCGAGAGATGCATGGAACTCGAATCTTAAAGTGTCCGCTCTAACTCAGACGAGCCAAAAAATCAGACGGTGAGGTGCTCTTTGATGACTTTCTCCGTGAGGTCGGCGACCGGACCGGCAACGACGACCGCCCCGCGATTCATGATTGCAAAGGTATCCGCGAGTTCCTTGCAGAAATCGAGGTATTGCTCGACGAGCAGGATGCTCATCTGGCCCTCGGCGCGCAGCATTTTGATCGTCTCGCCGATCTGGTCGATAATGTTAGGTTGAATGCCTTCAGTGGGTTCGTCGAGGATGAGAATCTTTGGTTCCGTGAGCAGTGCGCGTCCAATCGCGAGCTGCTGCTGCTGGCCGCCGCTGAGCATTCCGCCCTTGCGCGGCAGGAAGTCTTTTAAAATCGGGAAGAGCGAAAAAACACGGTCGAGTTTGGCTTTTTTGTTGCCATTCAACCCCTGCGCCTTCATGCCGATCTCCAGGTTTTCCTCGACAGTTAGATGCGGAAAAATCTCGCGTCCTTGCGGAACGAATCCGATGCCGGCACGGGCGCGTTCCTCGGGCAGCATCTTGTTGAGTTCACGGCCGCCGAGATGGATTTTTCCAGCGTCGGTTTTCATCAGGCCGACGATGCTGCGGAGCGAACTGGTTTTGCCCACGCCATTGCGGCCCATCAGGCAGAATACGGACTTCGGAGGCACCTCGAAATTCACTCCGCGCAAAATGCGGCTGCCTCCGATGGAAGCCTCCACTCCGCTCACAGTCAGGCTGGTAGGATCGATATTCATGTTAGTGGGCTTTGCTGCGGCCGAGATAGACCTCGATGACTTTTTCGTTGTTTTGCACTTCATCGACCGGTCCCTCGCAGAGCACGTGGCCCTGGTGGAGCACGGTGACTTTGCGACCCTGCGAAATCTGGCGGACGAAGACCATGTCGTGCTCGATGACGATGATGCTGTGCTTGCCCGCGAGCGAGAGCAGCAGGTCGCCGGTCTTGTGCGTTTCCTCGTCGGTCATGCCGGCTGCGGGTTCATCGACTAACAACAGCCGCGCGTTTTGGGCGAGTAACATGCCTATCTCCAGCCATTGCTTCTGACCATGCGCGAGCGAACCCGCCTTCCAATCGCGCTGCCGGATGAGGTTGATCGTCTTCAGGATTTCCTCCATGCGATCGGTTTGCGTGGAGTTGAGTTTGAAGAAAAGCGATGGGAAAACGCTGCGGGAACCTTCCAATGAAAGCAGCAGATTTTCCCAAACCGTGTGGTCGGTGTAAACTGTGGGCGTCTGAAATTTGCGCCCGATGCCGAGACGATAAATCTCGTACTCGTTCATCTTGCTGAGGTCGTGCTTGCCCTCAAACTCCAGGGTGCCGCTGTCGGGTTTGGAACGTCCAGTGATGAGATCGAGGAACGACGTTTTACCCGCGCCATTCGGACCGATGACGGTGCGGAGTTCGCCTTCATCGAGATAGAAGTTGAGGTCGTTGATCGCCTTGAAGCCGGAGAAACTTTTGTTAACTCCGCCGGCGGCGAGTAGAAATGGACGCTGGCTCATGGTTTTGCCTCCTCGACTGGGGTGATGGTAACGACTGGTTCATCCTCCTCCTCTTTTCTGCGCGTGAGCAGCGCCTTAATTTGCGCTGGCAAACCGACGATTCCCTTCGGCATGAAGAGCACGACGACGATGAAAAGTCCGCCGAGAATGATCAGCCAATAATCGGGATAAGCCCGCGTGGCCCAGCTCTTCAGGGCATTCACAAAAATGGCGCCGATGATCGGCCCGAAAAGCGTGGCGCGCCCGCCGACCGCGACCCAGACAATGACTTCCAATGATTTCTCGGGGGCCATTTCGCCGGGGTTGATGATGCCGACTTGCGGAACATAGAGCGCACCGGCGAGACCGGCGATCATTGCGCTGATCACGAAGACGAAAAGCTTGTAGTTGGCCGCTGCGTAACCAGAGAAGAGCACGCGCGTTTCGCTGTCGCGAATGGCGCGCTGCACTTTGCCAAACTTTGTGGAGATCAACCACCGGCAACCCATGTAGGTGAGTAGGAGTAGGATGGCACTCGCTATGTAAAGTCCGCGCTGTGTCTCACCTAGGCGGATGTCATGGCCGAGAACAAACTTGTAGTCGGTAAGGCCGTTATTCCCGCCGAAGCCGACGTCGTTGGTTAAGAAAAGAATGTAAGCCGCGTAGGTGACAGCCTGGGTGAGAATGGAAAAATAGACGCCCTTGATGCGAGACCGGAAGGTTAGAAAGCCCAGGCACAGCGCCACCAGACCGGGTGCCCACATGGCCGCAGCGCTGGCGAACCAGAAGTTGTAGAAAGGCTCCCACAAGGCGGGCAGTTTCTGGTAGCCGAGGAAGACCATGAAGTCTGGCAGGTTGCTCTTGTACTGGCCGAGTTTGCCAATCAGAAGCATGAGGTGCATGCCAAAGGCATAGCCGCCCAGCGAGAAGAATAGACTCTGACCCAGACTTAGCAGACCAGTGTAACCCCAGAGTAGATCGACGCTCACGGCGAGCGTGGCTAGAGTGAGATATTTCCCCCAAAGATTGATTGAGAAATTACTAACATGCAGAAGGCTGCCTTCCGATGTGTAGGCGTTTAATCCGGGCAGAACTAGAATCGCAAGGACGGCGAAAATGATGAGCCCAACGAATTCGTTTTTAGAGTAGATGCGCATGTGGTTAACCCTCCAGGCTGCGGCTTTTGGTGACGAAGATTCCAGCCGGACGCCATTGCAGGAACAGGATGATGCCAGCCAGTACGATAATTTTTCCCATGACGGGATTTAGCAGGAGTTGCTGCAAACTTTGATCGACCACACCAATGCCGACGGCGGAACAGACGGTGCCGAAAATACTGCCGACGCCTCCTAACACGACGGTCATGAAGCAATCGACGATGTAGCTTTGCCCGAGTGACGGCCCGACGTTTCCGATCTGCGACAGAAACGCTCCGGCGAGTCCGGCGAGTCCGCTGCCAAAGCCGAACGTGAGCATGTTGACACGTTCGGTTCTAACTCCCATACAGGCGGCCATGTTGCGGTTTTGCATGACTGCCCGAATGAGCAATCCGAGTGGAGTTTTGGAAAGCAGGAGCCACGTTCCGATGACGATGAGGATGGCGAAACCAATGACGAAAACGCGGTTGTAACCAAAGATCACGTCGCTGATCGTGAAGTTGCCGCTCAGCCAGCTGGGGGAGTTTACCTGAACATTAGCCGCGCCGAAGATGAGGCGATAAAGTTGTTGCAGAACTTGGGAAACCCCCCAAGTCGCGAGGAGCGATTCGAGTGGCCGCTTGTAGAGAAAGCGAATGACCGTACGTTCCAGTGCGATACCAACGATAGCCGCAGTTAGAAACGCCACTGGCAGCGCGACGATGAAGTAACACTCGAATGCAGGTCCGGTGAGATGCAAGCCCGGGAGTTTGATCGGAATGCGAAACGGGGAAAGTTCCAGCCCGGCTCCAAAGATACATTGCACGATATAAACAGTGTAGGCACCGACGACCATGATCTCGCCGTGCGCCATGTTAATCACACCCATTAGTCCAAAGGTGATGGAGAGTCCGAGCGCGACAACTAACAAGATGGAGCCGAGACTGAGTCCGCGAAAAATGGTGCCGAAAAAGTTGACGCCCTGGATGTAGGCTTTGATGGAACTCGTGGCCGCCTGGGCAGCTTTCAAAACTGTGGGATCCGTCTGCGGATCAGTCGTGAGTTTGGTAATCAAATCCAAGCTGCTGATGGAGTTGACGGAAGCCAGCTTTTTGATGGAGGCCACCTGCACCGCAGACGAGGGATCCTTGAGCTGCATCAGCGCGATGGCTTCCTCCAAGGCTTTGTGAACTTTCTTGTCGGTTTCCTTGCCGAGACGTGCCTGGAGAGTACCGAGATTAGCCGTCTTCTGGGCGAGACCCAGCTTCATGACAGCAGAGATGCGCTGGGCCGGATCTGGGTTAGCCAAGGCTAGTAGATCGAGTGTGTTCTTGATGGTCTTTCGCAGCTTGGAAGTGGTGTCCACGGGCTTGAGTTCGGAAGCTGCAAACTTGATTGGAGTATTAGTCGAATCTTTTAGGAATTCCCCGGTATCAATGCGAGTTGCTTTGGCTTTGTCGGTAGAATCTTTTTCTGAGTCGAGTAAGACTGGAATGACGGTGCCTTGTGGATCGGTGTAGAGAAATACTCCGTCGCGCGGCCAGGCATTAAAGACATCTCTAACTAGAGCGGAACCGCTGTCGGCCAGAGTGGTAATAATCGTAGCCTGCTCGTCACCGGTGGACGTGATGGCCTTGGCAAGTTGCTGCCTGACTTGCGGGGATTCGGCGGCGTCGGCTGCGGAAGCCAGCACGACGAATAAGATAGATAAAATAAGTGTGCGCATGTTCAACGAAGTCCTGAGCGGATTGGAACTCGACTGTGAGCTGTAGCCGAGTGGAGTTAGATAACCATGTTAGAAATTTCTCTCATAAAAAAGGAGAGGCAGAAACGAATCTGCCTCTCCTGATTTAAGAAGACTAAGCCACCATTATTTCTTGGTGAAAGTGCCTTTCAAGAAAGGCTCGCCGTAAACGTCGGGGAAGGTCTTGACGATCTTGAACTGGCCGTCCGCCTTGGTCTCGCCGATGAACACCGTCTTGGTGACGTGGTGATTCTTCTGCATGGTGACCTTGCCACCGGGGCCGTCGAAAGAGACGCCGGACTCGAGGGCTGCGGTGACTTTTTCCACGTCGAAGCTGCCTGCTTTTTCAACAGCGGCTTTCCAGAGGTAAACACCGTCGTAGCTCAGAACCATTGGACTGCAAGTCACGCGTTTTTCTTTCACGATGCCAGGAACCTTGGTGGTCTGGAGCCATTTTTCCCAGCTGGCGATGAAGGCTTTGTTAGCAGGGCTGTCGATGGACATGAAGTAGGTCCAGCAACCGAGGTGCCCGACCAAATCCTTGGTGGGAAGACCGCGGAACTCGTCTTCAGACAAGCTGAAGGAAACAACCGGGCAATCTTCGGAAGTGAGTCCAGTGGCAGCGAACTCTTTGAAGAATGGAACGTTCGAGTCGCCGTTGATGGTGTTCACCACGCAAGCGTCGCCGCTGGCTGCGAATTGTTTGATCTCGGAAACGATTTGCTGGTAGTCAGTGTGGCCGAATGGAGTGTATTTGCCAGCAGAGATGACCTTGCCAGTGTCGTCCTTGCGAAGACCGCCGCCGATGTTTTCAATCGGGATGCCTTTGCTGAGAAGATACTCGAGGAGCACGAGGTTAGTCGTCTGTGGATAGACGTAGTCGGTGCCGATGAGATAGAACTTCTTCTTGCCTTGGTCGAGTAGGTAGTCAACGGCTGGAATAGCTTGCTGACCGACGGCTTCGGCGGTGTAGAAGATGTTTTTGGAAAGTTCCTCGCCCTCGTATTGCACAGGGTAGAAGAGCAGGCCGTTGTCTTTTTCAAATACTGGGAGAACCGACTTGCGGCTCACGCTGGTCCAGCAACCGAAGGTGACAGCAACTTTGTCCTGCTCGAGGAGTTGCTTGGCTTTCTCGGCGAAGAGAGGCCAGTTGGAAGCGCCATCAACAACGACTGGCTCGATTTTTTTACCGAGCACGCCACCCTTGGCGTTGATTTCGTCGAAGGTGAAGAGCAGCACGTCGCGCAGCGAGGTTTCGCTGATGGCCATGGTACCGCTGAGGGAGTGAAGGACACCGACTTTGACGGTGTCTTCGGCGTGAACGCCGCTCGCGAGAAGTGCGAGTGCCATGCAGGCAAGAGAGAGAATTCTTTTCATAAATAAATGTTAGCTAGTGAGTTGTTTGCAAGGTGAGCCGGATGCCGCCTAGGAGAGCGACATCCGGCATTACTTAACCAGTTGTTTGACGGCAGTTAGAACGCGAGTCCAACCGATCCGCCGAAGACGAAGTCGTCGCTTTTGCCGACGTTCACCGCAGTGGTGTGATCACCGAGGTTCAAGTAGGTGGCAGAGGCGCTCGCCGTCCAGGTGCCGTAGCAGGCTGGAACGAACGACAGAGGCGTGGAAACGGTGACACCACCCGAGGCGTAACCATAGGTCTCGCCAGCGTAGAAGTTGTCATCGCCGAGACCGACGTTGATTGGGAAGGTAAACGTCACAGGACCAGCCGCGAAGCTGGGAGCGATGCCGATTTCGTAGTACCAGCCACCAGGAGCCAGACCAGCGACGGTGTCGCCGATTTCAGCGAGGACGGCCACGTGCGGGTGCAAGGCAAATTTGCCAAGCATCGCGGTATCGTCATAAGCGAGGTTCAGGTTGATGCTGCGGGCCGGGCTGAAGTTGTCAGCAGGGCTGTCGAACTCGAAGTAGCTCAGAGTCGCGGTGAGGTTCTTGGCCATCACAACGGAGATGCCCGGAGTGTAGTCGAACTCATACCAGCTCTGGAGATTCGTGCCGCCGCCGATGCTAGGCTGATCGTGCGAATGCAAGCTGCTCCAGATGCCGAGGTTCAGAGTGACTTTGCTGATGAAACCTTCGCCTTCATAAAGTTTGAAGTAGAGGTCGGCGTAAGGCTGGGCAATGACACCCTGGTTTTCGAGTTGGATACCACGAGAGAAGTATTTGCTGACCACGGCCACGCCCAAATCGCCGCTGATGCAGGATTTTAGCTCTGGAGTTTCAACGGCTTTGACTTCTTTGGAGGCAGTTACTTCACCGGCATGTGCGGTGGTGGACAGTAAACCGCCAAGAATGGCAGCACTGAAGATGTTTTTTGTTTTACTGATTGTTAGCATATCCTTTGGTTTGGTTTTGTTAAGTGCCGAATACTCGGCGAGCGTCCCTTAGCAAAGAGGATGCCACAGGTGGTAAATGAGCCGTTTTTTGTCAAATCTCCTGCGCTTCAGAGGCGGGGGCCCGGCAAGCGGGTTGGGAAATGCTCTATCCAAAACTTGAGATTATATCTTTGAATGAAAGATAAATAACAGTGGTGGCGATTATTGCCCACGTCCGACAAGAGTGCCGCCCTAATGCCTGGCCTATGCTGGGCAATCGAAATACTGCAGGGCGTATTTACCTCTCGCAATTCGTTTAATTAGGACCAATATGGGGCAGGAATTCGATTATTTAGGGATTCGCAAGTTGTTCATTGTGACCTATATGAAACTCCCCCCTCCCGTCCCGTCGTCCAAGGCCCAAACCGGCATCGAAGGTTTCGATGAAATAACCCAAGGCGGTCTGCCGCGAGGGCGCACCACTCTCATCGAGGGGGGCCCCGGTTCGGGCAAGTCGATCATGGCCATGCAAACCTTGGTCAATGGTGCGCGACTCGAGAATGAGCCGGGGATTTTTGTGGCCTTCGAGGAGAGTGCGCAGCGGCTGGTGGCCAATGCCTCGAAGTTTGGCTGGGACTTGGAGACTTTGCAGAAGAAGAAGCTCTTCTTTCTGGATGCGCAACCCACGCCAGACTTTTATCAGGCGGGGACTTTTGATCTGGGCGGAATGCTGGCGGCTCTGGAGGCCAAGGCCAAAGAGATCGGCGCGCGGAGGATTGTGTTCGACGCGATCGATGTGGTGCTGGCTCTCCTGAATGATCCGGCGGCGGAAAGACGGGAAGCTTATCGGCTGCACGCATGGCTGCTAGAGCACAACTTTACGGCGATCATAACGGCCAAGGTGGACCACGAGGATCGGCGGGCGACGAATCAACCCCAACTCAGTTTCATGCAGTATATGGTGGATTGCGCAGTGCTGCTGAACCATGTGGTGATCGAGGGAATCTCCCAGCGCAATCTGCGGGTGGCCAAGTATCGCGGCAGCACTTTTTCGGAGAATGAAGCACCCTTCCTGATCGGACCCGAGGGTCTGGTGGTGGCCGGTGGGAGCGGGATGTCTTATGAGAAAATGCCCAAGAGTCTGGCGGTGACGGAGCGTCTCTCCAGCGGGGTGGAGCGGCTGGATGCCATGCTCGGGGGAGGCTATTATCGGGGCGCGAGCATTCTAGTGACGGGCTTTCCCGGCACGGCGAAATCGACTCTCAGCGGGGCCTTTGCCGAGGCGGCCTGTCTGCGGGGCGAGCGTACGTTGATGATTAACTTCGACTCCGATGCGGCCGAGGTGATTCGTAATCTGGCCTCGGTAAACATCCAGTTGGAGCGTTTTGTAACGAATGGGCTGCTGCGCATCGTTTCCGCCCGGGCCATCTCTGGCAGTGCGGAGATTCACTTCATGCAGATCAAACTCCTCGCCAAGGAACATGGGGCCCGTTGTCTGGTGATCGACCCGTTGTCGGCGTTGTCCAAATCTGGAAACGAAAACACGGCCTACGGTGTAGCGGAGCGCCTGGTGGATTGGACGAAAAACGCCGGGATCACCATGCTTTGCACCAGTCTCTTGCAAGAAGCGGGAATGCAGGTGGAAAGCTCGCCCTCGCAAATCTCCACTCTGGCCGACACTTGGATTCATCTGAATTATCACGTCCATGCCGGGGAGCGAAATCGCGGGCTCTCCATCGTCAAGTCGCGCGGCACGGCGCATTCCAACCAAGTGCGCGAACTTCTCCTGAGTGATAAGGGAGTGACCCTGGCCGACGCCTACACTGCTGGCGGAGAGGTCCTAATGGGCACCTTGCGCTGGGAAAAGGAACGCGCCGTACAATCGACCACCGCCGAGGCCGAGGCAACGAAGAAACTCAAGCAAGCCACCATCGAAGCCGAGGAAGCCCTCCTCGAAGTAAAGCTGAAAGCCGTGCAACTCGACTTAAACGCCAAGCGCGCCGAGAAGGAAATCTTGACCCGCCTCGGAGTGGACCGTGCCGAAAAACTCGCCAGCGGAGTGACTCATCTGGATGAACTCCGTGGGACGGATGAGAAATGAGCGTTCCTCCCACATTCAAGTTCCGTCTCTATGTAGCCGGCGACGGGCCAAATTCCATTCAAGCCATCGACAATCTGCGCATCCTTTGCCGCGAATATCTGGCCGAACGGCACGAGATCGAAATCGTGGATGTGCTCACCGACCAAGCCCGGGCGTTGCAGGACGGGGTGATGATGACTCCATTATTGGTAAAACTTTCTCCCCAGCCCGTCCGTAAAGTCATTGGCAACCTCAGCCATCGCGAGAACCTGCTGCAAGGGTTGGGGTTACCCGCTAGTTCCCCCCAATGAAAAAGAAGAGCCAAAACGTCGAGGCGGCCAAGGAAACTTTCGATGAGATCTCGGTTCTGGTGCGTCAGCTCGACCAGATCCATCGCCGGCTTCAAGAGTTGGCCGGGGGGGAGCTCGACTCTGTGCTCCTGCCGGGTGGGCATTCTTATCTTCTGCATCAGGCGCAGGAAAAACTCCGGCAAAACGATGCCGTGCAGTCCTCCATTCTCAATGCCCTGCCCGCGCATATCGCGCTGATCGATTCCGAGGGGACGATCCTTTCGGTGAACAATCGCTGGAAACAGTTTGCCCAGAACAATGGCTTGCAGCCCTCTCGCTGCGGAGTGGGGCAAAATTATCTACAAATCTGCGAGGCGGCGACCGGCGATTGTTCGGAGGAGGCGTTTGAGGCGGCCGTGGGCATTCGCGCCGTTTTAAGAGGGGAGTTAAATAATTATGCGCTGGAGTATCCCTGCCATTCGCCCGATGAGCAGCGCTGGTTTCAGTTGATGGTCACGAAGCTCGACGACACCGCCGTCTCGGGTGCGGTGGTCATGCATGTGGACGTGACCGAGCGCAAGCTGGCGGAGGAAACATTGCAGGAAAGCGAGACGCTGTTTCACTCGTTGTTCGAGAACATGCTGGAAGGCTGTGCATATTGCCAATTGATCTATGAAGGGGATCGCGCGGTGGATTTCGTTTATCTGCGAGTCAATCCCGCATTTGAAAAGCACACCGGACTGAAGGATGTCGCCGGCAAAAAAGTCAGCGAACTGGTGCCGGGCCTGCTCGAGGCAAGTCCCGAAATTCTGGAGACTTACCACCGGGTGGCAAAAACGGGCCGCACGGAGCAGTTCGAGGTTTATGCAGAGCATCTGGACATCTGGTTTTCCGTCTCGGCTTACAGCAATGAGCCGGGGTATTTCACTGCGGTTCTGGCGAACATTACCGAGCGCAAAAAAGCGGAAGGAGAGATTCGATTTAACGAGCAACGTTTTCGTTCCTTGGTGGAAGCGACGTCGGATATCGTCTGGGACACGCCCGCTTCAGGGAAATTTGAGAGCGAGCAACCGGGCTGGAGCGCTTTCACGGGGCAGACCTTCGAGGAATATGGAGGAGCAGGCTGGCTCAGTGCCATTCATCCCGACGATCAGGAGGAAACTTTCCGCGTCTGGAATGCGGCTGTCGCCACCCGCTCGATTTATAAAGTGGAACACCGGATTCGTGCACGGGATCAGACCTATCGTTACATGAACGTTCGCGCCGTGCCGGTGCTCGGCGAAGAGGGCGAGATCCGGCAGTGGATCGGCATTCACACCAATATTTCCGAGCGTAAGCTGGCCGAGGAGACATTGCGGGAGAGCGAGGAGCGTTTTAGCGGAGCCTTTGAGCACGCTCCCATCGGCATCGCGCTAGTGGCCCCCGATGGACATTGGCTGAAGGTGAACCGCGCGGTGTGTAAGATGCTCGGCTACACGGAGGAAGAGTTGCTGGCGCGGACTTTCCAAGAGATCACGCATCCTGAGGATCTCGACGCCGACCTGTCATTGGTCCGCGAGGTTCTGGAGGGGAAACGCCTCTTTTATCAGCTCAATAAACGCTACATTCACAAGGACGGGCATTCTGTTCCCGCCTCTCTCAGCGTCTCGCTGGTTCGCGACACTAGAAACGAGCCTCTCTATTTCGTCTCCCACCTGCTGGACATCTCGGCACGCGTGCAAACCGAGAACGAGTTGCTCCGAATCCAGCAACGACTCGCTCTGGCCACCCAATCCGCTCATATCGGCGTCTGGGATTGGGATGTGGCCGGTGACAAAATGATCTGGGACGCGCAGATGTATGCGCTCTACGGCATTCGCGAGCGCGATTTCTCGGGAGCCGTGGATGCGTGGCAAAAAGGGTTGCATCCCCAGGATCGCGAGCGCGCCGTGGCGGATATTACAGATGCGCTCAAAGGCCGCCGACAGTTTCATTCCGAGTTCCGCGTCGTCTGGCCCAGTGGTGCGGTCCGCGACATCGAGGCCCATGGCATCGTCCAGCGGTCGAGTGACGGTCAACCGCAACGCATGATTGGAGTCAACTGGGACGTGACGGATCGCAAAAAGTCCGAGCGGCAAATGGCGGAACAGGCCGCTCTCCTCGACATGGCCCCCGACGCCATCATGGTGCGCGACCTGAAGCACCGCATTATTTATTGGAATAAGAGCGCCGAGCGCCTCTACGGCTGGACCTCCGAAGAAGCGCGCGGCCAGATCTTCGTGGAAATGTTGAAGGTGGACCACGAACGTTTCTACGAGGCCGAAGCCATCGCTTTTGAAACAGGCGAATGGGCCGGTGAAATGCAGAAAACGAACCGCTTCGGCACCGTTCTCACTCTCAACAGCCGCTGGACGCTCGTCCGCAACTCCGATGGCACGCCCCACGCCATCCTGGTCATCGACACCGACATCAGCGAACGCAAAAAGCTCGAGCAGCAATTCCTCCGCTCCCAGCGCATGGAAAGCATCGGCACCCTCGCCGGCGGCATCGCCCACGACCTCAACAACTCCCTCGCTCCGATCCTGATGTCGATCGAACTCCTGAAAATGAAATACCCGGAGTCCGAGAATCAGGAGCTCTTCGCCAACATCAGCGCCAGCGCCGAGCGCGGAGCCGACATGGTGCGCCAGCTCCTTTCCTTTGCCCGTGGCGTTACCGGCAAGCGCATCGAGGTCGACATTCGCCACATCGTCGGCGACATCGAGAAGATTGCCCGCGACACCTTCCTCAAACACATCCAGATCCGCACCGTCCTTCCTGACGATGTCTGGCCTGTGATCGGCGACGCCACCCAGCTTCATCAGGTGATCCTTAATCTCTGCGTCAACGCCCGCGACGCCATGCCTGGAGGCGGAGGCATCCTCACCCTCTCGGCGGAAAACGTCACCCTCTCGCAGGATTACATCGGGCTGAACACCGAGGCCAAGGCAGGCCCCTACGTCGTCGTCCGCGTCGAGGACACCGGCACCGGAATGCCGGCGGATGTCATCAATAAAATTTTCGATCCCTTCTTCACCACCAAGGAAATCGGCAAAGGCACCGGCCTTGGCCTCTCGATCACCTACGGCATCGTCCAGGAGCACGGCGGGAACATCTCGTGTGAGAGCAACGCGGGGCAGGGCACGCGCTTCACTTTGACGCTGCCACTGGCCACCGCCCGCGCGTCCGAACGCGCACAGACAGCAAACAGGCAGGCTTGAAATGCGCAGGACCGCCATCAACAACGACCCGCAGGCGCCGACCACCACACGCAAGGGGACGATCCTCGTCATCGACGACGAGGAGATCATGCGCGAGATCCTCGAGACGCTGCTGAGCCGGGAAGGCTACGAAGTTAGAGTCGCCCCGAATGCCGCCACAGGCCTCGAGCT